>CALLIO010000303.1 GCA_938009055.1 uncultured Altererythrobacter sp. | reverse complement strand
CTGGGTTTTCGAACCAGCTGATCCCCTATTTCCGCTATCTTGCACCGCGCATCGAAGGTGATGCGGCTCTGGCGGAGGATTACTTTAAGGCGCTGCAAGTTCTGGTGCGCCCTGGGGTTGCTGAAACGCAGGCCATTCTCGCCCGCGAGCTGAGCGCCAATTCCAACGAGGCCGCGCGCCTGTTCCGCCAATCGACCGATCTGGCGCGCGAGATTGAACAGGTAAGGATCGGCACCAAAGCGCTTTCCAAGATGCAGCAAACGCCCGATGTGGCTGGCCGCTTGGCTGATCTGGGCACGCGGCTTGCCAATCTTGAAGACCAGCAATTGCGCACACAGGCCAAACTATCCGAATTTCCCGAATACCGCGTGATTGCACCGCGCGCTTTGACCTTGAGCGAGTTTCGCGAAGGGCTGAACGCTGACGAGGCTTATGCAAGGCTGGCGGTCGTGGGCAATGATATCTTCATGTTCACCGCGAGCAAGACGGGGGCCAAGGCTTTCCGCGTTGATATGCCGACCGAAGACCTCGAATTTATGGTCGATGTCATCCGCGCCTCGATTTCGACCAATGAGGCGGGGCAAATTGTCACCTACCCCTTTGATGTTGAGACGTCGCACAAGCTCTACAGCGCTTTGATCGCGCCGGTTGCAGCCGAAATGGCCGATGTGCGGCATCTGATCTTTGAGCCTGATGGCGCGATGCTGCGCCTGCCGCTTGATCTGTTGGTTGCGGATGAGGCTTCGGTGCAATCCTATCTGGCGCGCACGGCCGATCCAGAAGCGGATGCTTATGACTTCCGCGGGGTCAATTGGTTCGGACGCGGGCGCACGATCAGCACGGCGGTTTCCGCCGCCGCATTTGTCGATGCGCGCGAGGCGCCCACCAGTGCTGCGGCACGCGAATATCTGGGCGTGGGACGCAATGTTCCGGTCGGCGACGGCAGCGGTATCCGCGCTCTTGCCATCAGCGGGAATGACACTTGTGGCTGGACCGCAAGCGAATGGAACCGCCCGATTGCCGATGACGAGCTGTTTGCAGCCAGCCAGATTGTCGGCGCGGACGAATCTCAAGTTCTTGTGGGCGAGCAATTCACCGATGATGGCTTGAAGACGAAAGACGATATCTCCGACTTCCGCATCGTCCATTTTGCAACGCACGGCCTTGTCACTCCGCCGCGTCCGGCCTGTCCGGCGCGCCCGGCTTTGCTGACATCGTTTGGCGGCGAGGGCTCTGACGGTCTGCTGACATTCCAGGAGATTTTCGACCTTGATCTCGACGCTGACCTCATCATCCTGTCAGCCTGCGATACGGCAGGCGGGGCGAGTATCGAGGCAACGCGCGCAGCCGGTGTCGGCAGCGGCGGGGGCACGGCGCTCGACGGGCTGGTGCGCAGCTTTATCGGCGCAGGGGGCCGCGCGGTTCTGGCCAGCCATTGGCCAGCGCCCGATGATTTTGACGCGACCGAACGCTTGATGAGCGAAATGTTCCGCCAAGGGCGCACCCGCGAGCTGGGTTGGGCCTTGCGCGCCTCGCAGGCGCAATTGATGGACGAGGCCGCGACCTCACACCCTTATTATTGGGCAGGCTTTGCCATCATCGGCGATGCGGCCCGTCCGCTTTTATCGCCAAAACTTGCTGCAGATCACAGCGCGGATGCCGCTGATCAGCCTATAGCTGCGGTGGCGGCTGAATAATGGAGAGCACAATCACACATTTCCGTTCCCTTTGGTGCGCAAGTGCGGCCTTTGCAGCTGTAGCCATCGCCGCGCCGCATTCGGCTGAGGCGCAAATTGCGCCCACGCGCGAGGAATTGCAGCGCGACCGGCTCGAGAGTGAACTGCGTTCTGATGCCAATTCGCTGTCGGTTGCAAATCAGGTCGAGCGCGCGCCGTGCCCGCTTGCCGCTCCGCAATTTGCCGATCTCAAATTCACCTTCACCAGCGCGAATTTTTCAGGGGTTGAGGGCGTCGATCCCAATCTGCTCGCGCCGGTGTGGAGCGAATATGTCGGACAGGAAATCGCAGTTGCGACGATTTGCGAAATTCGCGACCGCGCGGCGACTTTGCTGCGCGCGCAAGGCTATCTCGCTGCCGTCCAAGTGCCCGAACAGCGCATTGGCGAGGGTGAGGTTAAATTCGACGTTATCCTTGCCCGCATCAGTTCAGTTCAGGTGCGCGGCGATGCTGGCAATTCCACCGCTCTGCTTGAAAGCTATCTCTCCAAGCTTGAGGGGCAGGGCATCTTCAATTCGAACGATGCCGAGCGTTATCTGTTGCTCGCCCGCGATATTCCCGGCCTCGATGTCCGGCTGACTTTGCAGCCGCTGCCAGCGGATCAGGGCGGCAGACCGGGCGAGGTTGTGGGCGTTTTTGATGTCTCGCGCACGCCGATGATTGTCGATGCCAATATCCAGAATTTCGGCTCGCGTGCGGTTGGCCGCTTTGGCGGTCTGATCCGGCTGCGGGTCAACGGGCTGACCGGACTTGGCGATGAGACGATGCTGAGCGCCTATTCGGCTCAAGATTGGGACGAGCAAGTGGTGGTTCAAGGCCATCACGAATTTCGCGTCGGGGC
>CALLIO010000302.1 GCA_938009055.1 uncultured Altererythrobacter sp. | reverse complement strand
GTGAAACGGTGCAAGAGCTTGAGGCTGATCAGAAGAAGGTCTCGGCCGCGAGCGAGGAAGCGCGCCAATTGTCCGACAGGGCGATCGCTCAGTTGAGTGAGGGCACAAGCCTCATCAGCAATTCTTTGGGTGAAATTCACAATCTGCTAGAACTGGTGAACGCCTTGTCGCGCCATGTCACCGGCTTTGCCACCGCGATGGAGCAAGTGCGCCGAAGCTCGCATGACATTGCCGAAATTGCCGACACCACCAATATTCTCGCGCTCAATGCCACGATCGAAGCGATGCGGGCAGGGGAGGCGGGCCGGACCTTTGCAGTGGTCGCGGGCGAAGTGAAATCGCTCGCCAATGAAACGCGCAAAGCCACGCAAGAGATCAGCAAGACGGTCGATACGCTGGGCACAGAAGCGAGCAACGTGATCGAGCAGATCGAACAGGGCGCAGGTGCCAGCGAGAAAGCACGAAGCTCTGTCTCGCAGATCGAAACCACCATCACCGAAGTGGGAAGCCTGGTTCAGCAAGTCGACCGGCAAAACGACTATATCGCGCAAGCAGCTGGCACAATGACCAGCCATGTCGGCCAAGTTCAGCATGTCTTTCAAGGTTTCGACACTGCAGCCAAAGAGAATGAATCCAAACTTTCGCTTGCACAGGACCGGATGGAGGGCCTGGAGAAAGCCGCCAACACCATGTTCGACCGGATCGTACATTCCGGCCTGTCGCCGCAGGATAGCGAAATCGCTGAGAAATGCCTCGAATTTCGCGATCAGTTGGAAGAGCTGACACAAAATGCCATCGCTTCAGGGCAGGTGAGCATGGATCAGCTGTTTGACACGCAATATGCCGAGGTGCCTGGCAGTAATCCTTTGCGCTACACCACTAGCCTGACCAATTGGGCCGATACCGTATGGCGCACATTCCTCGACAAAGCCCACGATAGCCACGAGCAGATCATTTCCGCCATTTGCGCTGATATGAACGGTTTTTTGCCGACCCATATCTCGGCCTATTCCAAGGCGCCGACCGGCGATCTGGCGCATGACACAGCGTATTGCCGTAACGGCCGGATTAACTTCACCGAGCTAGATAAGCAGGCCAAGCAAAGCACTGCGCCTTATATGATGGCAGTTTATCGCCACGAAGGCGATGGCAAGAACTACCAATTGGTGCGCAACATCTTTGTCCCGCTGTCCTTTGGCGGGAAGCGTTGGGGCGATTTCGAAATAGCTTACGTTATCGACTAGTTTGCAGGGCCTGCTGAGCTGACTTGAAGCTCTGCAGGTTCATCGCCCAAGGCGCGGGACAGTGTTGCAATCGGCGCTTCGCGAAAGACTGCTTGCGAGGCTTGGTTGGGCTGAGGCAGAGATTTGAACGGCATGAATATCCGATGTTCTATCGCAGTCTTGTGAACCACTAAGAAGTGCGCCCTCTTCGCCGCTTCTGGGTCGTCACTTGCCAACACAGCATCGAGCGACAAAGCTGGGGCAACGGATACGGAAGTGCCCGAATCTCCATAAGCGATCAGGTAATTGTCGCGAATCCCGGCTGTGCGGTAAATGCTCCCTTCGCGCCCGCCGTTCCCTTCGCGGCAATATTGCGCTGCAGGCGCCTGCTCATTTTGCTGCGCCATACTAGCCAAGCCCGCCGTTAGGCTAAGCATCGGGCTGTTGGCCCCTAAAGCATCTTGTTCCGCAGGCTCAAAGCGTTCGGCAGTGGAATAGCTAATCTCATCCAAACAAGGCTCGATCAGATAGGCCTTTTGCGCGGACAGCGCCTCCATCTTTGGCAATTGCTGTAAGATTTCGCGAAACCTGCTCTCCATGCCTTCTGGCTCAAGCCGAATAGAGGACAGCCGCAGCTTCACCAGCCACTCGCCGCTCGAAAAAAGCGCCACCGAAGTGCTGCGAAAACGCCCCTCAGTCGCAAGAACAGTCATGATACCGCTCTCGCTCGCGCCACCTGTGGGAGTGAAAGTTGCCGTCCTTTTGCCTTTCACTCCTGGGTCTTGAAAGCTTGCGTTCCCACCCAGCGCGACCAACGCACGATCATGCCAGATAGAGGCATCGGCAAGCCCAGGACGGTAAATGTAGATTGAGAGCACATCGCCCAGCGGCCCTTGGTAATTGGCCGAGATATCAGTTTCGCGATCCTGAAACTGGTAGATGCTCAGGCGGCTGAAATCATCAAATTCTGCCGGAAAGCGCATATCCGTCCACTGGTGTTCCCAGTCTTTGTCGCTCGCAAGCTCAAACTCTACCGGCTGTGCACCGAGAGTCGAGGGCATGATCGCAAGAGCCAAGCTTGCCAAAATTGCCGGAAATGCAAATCGGATCATGCGCCTATCCTTCAACCAAGAGGCCAACAGCATAAGCCCGGTTCGACGCTTGGCAAACCCGGTTTTGCGTCCTCAACGCGCCGCCGCGCGCGATCAACTCGGATTGCGGCGCGCCATAAAGGCAAGGCGTTCGAACATCATCACATCCTGTTCGTTTTTGAGCAGCGCGCCATGAAGCGGCGGAATTGCTTTCGACGGATCGCGTTCTTGCAGAACTTCCAGCGGCATATCTTCATTGAGGAGCAGCTTGAGCCAATCAAGCAATTCCGATGTCGAAGGCTTTTTCTTGAGGCCCGGCACTTCGCGCAATTCATAGAAGATATCCATCGCCTTGGTCACAAGGGTCTTTTGAATATCGGGGAAGTGAACGTCGATGATGTCGCGCATCGTGTCGCGATCGGGGAATTTGATATAATGGAAGAAGCAGCGGCGCAGGAATGCGTCGGGCAATTCCTTCTCATTGTTCGAAGTGATGACAACAATCGGGCGCTCTTTCGCGGTGATCGTTTCATGCGTTTCGTAAACGTCGAAGCTCATCCGGTCGAGCTCTTGCAAAAGGTCGTTCGGGAACTCGATGTCGGCTTTGTCGATCTCGTCGATCAAGAGAACGGGCAGCTCTTTGGAAGTGAAAGCTTCCCACAACTTTCCCTTCTTGATGTAATTGGCAATGTCGTGAACGCGCTCGTCACCCAACTGGCCATCGCGCAGGCGCGCCACCGCATCATATTCGTAAAGACCTTGCTGCGCTTTGGTGGTGGATTTGATATTCCACTCGATCATCGGCGCTTTCATCGCTTCGGCAATTTCGTGCGCAAGAACAGTCTTACCAGTGCCCGGTTCCCCTTTAACCAGCAGTGGCCGCCGCAA
>CALLIO010000301.1 GCA_938009055.1 uncultured Altererythrobacter sp. | reverse complement strand
GCTGGCAGCGGTGCGATTGGGGGTCGACATCACGAGCAAACCGTCCGGCTTTAGCGCGGCGGCCACTTGAGCAAGGAACGCAGGCTTATCTGCCACATGCTCGATCACTTCCAAGCAAGTGACCAGATCAAACTGGCCGATATTCAGCGCGGCCAGCTCGCCCGCCATATAGCGGATATCGAGGCCGGCCGCGTCGGCATGGGCGCTGGCAGCAGCAACATTTTCAGGCGTGGCATCAACGCCGGTCACATCCGCGCCGAGCCTTGCCAAAGGTTCGCATACCAGCCCCGCGCCGCAACCAATATCTAGCGCGAGCTTTCCCTCTACCGGCTTCGCATTGCCAAGATCGCTGCCCCAATGGCTATCAATAGCCTGCCGAATATAGCGCAGCCGCACCGGATTGACTTGGTGAAGCGAGGCCATCGGCCCTTTCGGATTCCACCATTCCTTGGCGAGATCGCCAAAATGCGCAGCTTCCTCTGGCCGAATAGTTACATTTGTGACATTTGCCTTTGTCATGCACTCGCCCTAACAGCGCGCTTCGATTTGCACCAGCAGGAGTGGCACTTTCCGTGGCCCGTATTGTGATGAAATTTGGCGGCACCTCGATGGCGGGGACAGAACGCATCCGGCGCGTGGCCAATATCGTGCGCAAACAGCAGGCCGCAGGGCACGAGGTTGCGGTTGTGGTCAGTGCGATGGCGGGTGAGACGGACCGGCTGATCAACTTCTGCCGCGAAGCCCATGCACTGTATGATCCGGCTGAATATGATGTTGTGGTCGCAAGCGGCGAGCAAGTCACATCCGGGCTCCTCGCGATGACCTTGCAAAGCCTTGGTTGCAAAGCGCGCAGCTGGCTTGGATGGCAAATGCCGGTGAATACGATTGAGGCGCATTCCAAAGCGCGGGTCGAGACGATCGATGCGCCTGAAATGATCGCCAGCATGGAAGCGGGCGCAATCGCTGTGATTCCCGGCTTCCAAGGGGTCTCAGCAGATCGCCGCATCACCACCATGGGGCGCGGCGGATCGGATACGTCTGCCGTTGCAGTCGCAGCCGCGGTGAAGGCGGATCGCTGCGATATCTACACCGATGTCGACGGGGTCTATACCACCGACCCGCGGATCGTTGCCAAAGCGCGTAAGCAGAAAGCAGTGACTTATGAGGAAATGCTCGAGCTGGCATCGGTCGGAGCTAAAGTCCTGCAGACCCGCAGCGTTGGCCTCGCGATGAAAGAGGGCGTGCGGATACAAGTGCTCTCAAGCTTCGGCGATGAGGATGCGGTGCCCGCCGATGAAATGCCCGGCACGCTAATCGTGTCGGATGAGGAAATGGATCAATTAGTGGAGCAAGGCGATATGGAACGCCAACTCGTCACCGGAATTGCGCATGACAAGAACGAAGCCAAGGTGATCCTCACCCGCGTGCCCGATAAGCCCGGAGCAGTGGCCGATATCTTTGGCCCGCTGGCCGAAGCTTCGATCAACGTCGATATGATCATTCAAAACGTCGGCCGCGACAAGGGCGAGACCGATGTGACCTTCACCGTGCCCGCCGCCGATCTGGCCCGCGCGCAGGCCTTGCTGGAAGATCGACAGGAGCAAATCGGCTTCAACCGCATCATCACTGACGATCATATTGCCAAGATCAGCGTCGTGGGCGTGGGCATGAAAAGCCATGCCGGTGTGGCCAGCGATATGTTCCGCGCGCTTTCGGATCGCGGGATCAATATTCAGGCGATCTCGACCTCGGAAATCAAAGTATCGGTCATTATCGATGAGGATGAAACCGAGCTTGCTGTGCGCGTTCTGCACACCGCTTACGGCCTTGATGCCAAGGATGATGCGGCCTGATTCGGCTCGCAATCTGTCCCAAATGCGGCAGGTTAAACCGTAAAGAAACCCCGAGGTACAAATCCTAGGGGTTCACCCAGATTGGATTCACGCTGGGAGAGTCGGACACTCCGGTTTCACATAAAGCGATTCGCTGATCGGCGTGGTGTTTAGTCCTCACGCTGCGATAAAGCGGGCGCGCTGGTTCTGAATGATCCGGTCCACTCATCATATGTCCACGATTTGGCGGGGGTCAGTCGTCGAAAGCGGGGACGCTCAGTGCGATGTACGCAAGAAACGATCAGTGATGAAACCCATCTGCTCGGCATGATTTCCGAGATGGCTGGCGATATCATCCTTAGAACCAATCGAGATGGTTTTATTATCAGCGCGACTTCTGGGCTTGATGCTCTTGGCGTTGATCTATCTGAAATGTTGATCAACCCGCATCTGGCTGATCTTACAAAAGGCAGCCATGCATTAGCTGTGCGCGATTATCACAGCCTAGCGCTTGCGAGCAAAGCGGGAGCGGGGATGATCTCTTTTCCAACGATTGCTGAGCCCACAGTAGGGCTAGATGCGGAAAGCTGGTATTCGCTCAAACTGCGCCCGACCCCTGATCGCGCGGGCACTTTGGGAGTGATGCGTTCATTAAAGCAGGAGCGCGCGCTGGAGCAAAAACTGGTGTCCACAGTGCTGACCGATCAAGTCACTGGCCTACCCAATTGTACGGCGTTGCACATGCTGCTTTCCGATGCGCTGATCTGCGGATTGGATGGCAGTCTTGTGATGATCGAGGTTGACCATTTCCGCGCGATTACCTTGCGCTTCGGTCAAAGCATGGGCGAGGAGGTGATCGCAGCGGTCGCCCAATTCCTCACCCATGTGAACCGAAGTGGCGCAACGATTGCGCGGATGGAGGGCGAACGCTTTGTGATCTTCCTCCCCGCGATAGATTTGATGCACGCGCTGGCGTGGACGCAGGACATGATTACGACCTTTGCCGCGATCTCTAACGAGCTTGCGTTCGAGCACACTAAACTCACTTTGAGCGCTGGCGTGGCGCGCTTGGCCGGGACTGTCGACAGCGCTTTGTCGCGCGGAGAGTTGGGCGTTTCAGTGGCCAAGGCTAGCGGCGGCTCGCGCACCGAATGCGGTGATTGGCTGCATGGCCGCGAGAATGCTGAGAAGATTGCCCCAGCGGTGCAGTTTGGTGGCTGCGCGCTGACAGGCTAAAGCCTGCAGCATGTCTCATACTGCAAAGATTCTGCTTTTGGGTTCAGGCGAACTGGGCCGAGAATTCGTCATATCTGCCAAGCGTTTGGGCGCTTTTGTAATTGCTTGCGATGCCTATGACAATGCGCCCGCGATGCAATTGTCCGACGCGCGCGAAGTGTTCTCCATGCTCGATGGCGAGGCGCTGCGCGCGGCCATCACCAAGCATAGTCCCGATTTCATCGTTCCCGAGATTGAAGCGATCCGCACTCAAGTGCTGGCCGATCTGGAGCAAGAAGGCTTCAATGTCGTGCCCAATGCGCGCGCCGCGCAGCTGACGATGAACCGCGATGCGATCCGTGATCTGGCGGCCGAAGAGCTGGGGCTGGTGACATCGACATATCGCTATGCTGAAAGTCTGGACGAGGTGCGCGCTGGCGCAAAGGCGACCGGGTTTCCCTGTATTATCAAGCCGGTCATGTCCTCATCCGGCAAGGGTCAAAGCAAGGTCGACAATGCTGATCAACTAGAGGCAGCGTGGGATTATGCCGTTGCCAATATGCGCGGGGACAGGGCGCGGGTGATCGTGGAGGAGTTTATCGACTTCGATTATGAGATCACGCTGCTCACCGTCAGTCACAAGGATGGTATTACCTTCTGCGGGCCGGTCGGCCACCGGCAAGATCGCGGCGATTATCAGGAGAGCTGGCAACCCGCCGAGATGAGCCGAGATAGCTTGAGACAAGCCCAAGACATGGCGAGACAAGTGGTCGAAGAGCTGGATGGGCACGGCATTTTCGGAGTTGAATTCTTCGTTTCAGGGGATCGCGTGATCTTTTCCGAATTGTCGCCCCGGCCACATGATACCGGCATGGTCACAATGTCGAGCCAGCCGCTCAGCCAGTTCGATTTGCACGCGCGCGCAATTATGGGCCTGCCCGTTCCGACCAGCATTGATGCGCATCCATCTGCCTCCGCCGTTATTCTGGCGGATCGCGACAGCAGCGATTTCACCTTCGAAGGGTTGGATGCGGTTTTTTCGGATCACCCGAATGAGGTTGATCTGCGCATCTTCTCTAAGCCGACGACGCGGCCCTATCGCCGGATGGGCGTTGTTCTGGCGCGCGGCCTTGATACCAATGAGGCGAGAGAGCGGGCGAGCAAGGCGGCAAGTGCAGTGCGCATTGCCTATCATGATTAGAGCGACTTGCTGCGCTCCGCATGAACGCTTATCGCGGCGCTGACTTATGACAGAACCTTTGATCCTCACCCTCAATTGCGAAGACCAGCCGGGCATTACCGCGCGGGTCACAAGCTTCCTGTTCGAGCGCGGCTGCAATGTCTTGGAAGCCCAGCAGTTCAATGATGCGAGCACGGACCGCTTCTTTATGCGGGTCGCGTTTGATCCCGGAGAGACGGCAGGCGAGGAAGCGCGCGATGCCTTACGCGAAGAGTTTTCCAGCCTTGCAACCAGCTATGCGATGCAATGGAAGCTCGCGCTTCAAAGCCGTGCGCGCCGCGTGCTCATCATGGTCAGCAAATTCGATCACTGCCTGGTTGATCTGCTCTATCGCTGGCGGATTGGCGAATTAAATATTGAGCCGGTGGCGATCGTCTCCAACCATCCGCGCGATGCCTCGATCAAGACCGATATTGGCGATATTCCCTTCCATCATGTGCCAGTGACCAAGGATACCAAACCCGA
>CALLIO010000300.1 GCA_938009055.1 uncultured Altererythrobacter sp. | reverse complement strand
CCCCCATAGGATCATGCTCGATAGCTTGCCAGCTGCCACCATCCGGCCAATCGCGCCTGCATCACCTGTGAGATGTTCCTGCCCGATCACTTCGGCAAGCTGAGCAGGGCGCAGCCGGTCAGCCAGCGGCGCATTGTCGCTTGGCGCGCTTGCGGCAGCGCTGGGAATCGCATCGTCGGGGAAGAGGTCAGCCATTGGGTGCTTCTTAGCGGGGCTGCAAAAATCTTCCAAAGAAATGCATGTGGGGCTTGATAAAGATATTCTAAGATATATCTTAACTGATAAGGATTGGACGTTACAACCAAAGGAATACCCCCATGCACCCCCACAAAATACTCAAACTCAAGAAGTCGGGCGCTTGGCCCTTTATCGCTATGATTGCGGCCCAAAACGGCTCGCGCGGCGGCTGGAGCAGCTGGGACAGCGATGACTGGCCGGGCGGCTTTGGTCGCGGCGGACGCGGGGGGCGGGGCCGGCGTTCGCGCATGTTTGCCAGCGGAGAGCTTAGGCTCGCGCTCCTGCATCTGATCGGCGAGCAATCGCGCCACGGCTACGAGCTTATCAAGGCGATAGAACAGCTTACCGGCGGTGCCTATGCACCCAGTCCAGGTGCGGTCTACCCAACACTCAATCTGATGGTCGATGAAGGCGTGATCAAAGAAGCGAAGAGCGATGGCGCGCGCAAGAATTTCGAAGCCACGAAAGAGGGTAAGTCCGAATTGGATGTGCGCTCTGATGAAGTCGAAGCATTGATCGCAAAGCTTGCTGCCAAGAGTGATGGGCCGGCAAAAAGCGCTGCGCCCGATCTCTTCCGCGCGATGGGCAACCTCGCCAATGTCTTGCGCAACCGTGCGCGGAGTGGCGGGCTGGAGAAAGCCTCGGTCGATGAGATTGTCGATTGGATTGACGAGCTGGCGAAGCGGATCGAGCGGCTATAACGCGCCGGTTTGCAGGCTTTGCATTCTACCGATACACTCCTTGATAGTGGAGGTGCGCGCTAGTTGGGCGGCGCGCCAATAGGAGGGGGACAAGTCGATGAGTGAAGGAACCAAAACACCGGTGCATTTGTGGATCGCTGGAGTGTTGAGTCTGCTGTGGAATGCGGGCGGTGCAATTAGCTATACGACAACCAAGCTCGGCATGCTCGAGGGTTCGGGAATGCCGGCGGAGCAAATTGACTATTATAACAATTTCCCCGCGATCGCGTCGGCCTTTTGGGCAGTGGGCGTGTGGGGCTGTTTTCTCGGCTCGATTGCCCTTCTTTTGCGCAAGGGCTTCGCGGTGCAATTGTTTGGCTTTTCGATTATCGGACTCGTTGGCACGACTTACTACCAATGGTTCGCAACCGAGCTGCCTGAAAGCCTTACAACCGGCGGTCACAAGGCCTTTGCTGCAGCGATTTGGGTGATAACCATCGCCCTGTTTCTCTATGCCAACAAAATGCGCAGCGCGGGCGTGCTTCGCTGAAACCTCTTAGGCGGTCGCAGCGCTGTGCTCGGCCGCCTCTTTGGCGATCACATCGCGGCGGGTCTCGACGAGCCGCACATAAGTATCGGCGACCACCTTGTTTATCGCATCCCAGCTGTAATCGCGCGATTTCAATTCGCCTGCCGCGCCGTGGGCTGCGCGCAGATCAGCATCATTGCAATAGGGTGCAAGCGCTGAGGCAAATTTTTCGGTGTCGCCGGGCGGGATCAGCCTGCCAGTCTCGCCGCAATTCACCAGGCTTGATGCGCCGGTCGCCCCGGCTGCAATAACCGGCAATCCGCTCGCCATCGCCTCCAGTGTCACATTGCCAAATGTCTCTGTGATTGATGGGTTGAAGAAGATGTCGCCGCTCGCCAAAGCGCGGCCCAAGGCAGCGCCTGTTTGAAACCCCGCAAAGATGCCGCCGGGCAAGGCCTGTTCAAACCAGCTGCGTGCCGGACCATCGCCGATCACCAGAACTTTGTGCGGGGCTTGCAGCTTGCGCAATTGGATGATGCTTTCGGCAAAGACATCCAGCCCCTTTTCCATCACCAGACGGCCAAGAAAGACAATCGCAACATCGTTATCGTCTAGACCCTGTGCACGCCGCCAATCCATATCGCGCTTCGAAGGGTCAAAGATCGTGCGATCCACGCCGCGCGACCACAGGCCGATATCATCGTGCATATCCTGCTCGATCAGCTCTTCGATCATGGATTGCGAAGGGGCAACCAGCGCGTCGCAGCGATTGTAGAACCGGCGCAATGTCGCCTCGATCGCCGGTTCGATGAAGCCCAGCTTGTAATAGCGCGGATAGGTTTCAAACCGCGTGTGAACCGATGCTAGAACAGGAATGTCCGCCTCTTGCGCCCAGCGCAGCGCGGCATGGCCGGTTGGGTCGGGCGAGGACGTGTGGATGATATGCGGGTCAAACGCCTCCAGATCAGCTCTGTTCGCCCGCGAAAGGCCAAAGGGAATGCGATATTCCGCGCGGCCGGGAATGGGAAAGCTCGGCACAGAGACCAGATCGCCGGTGGGTTCGAAAGCCGGTTCGGGAACGGTTGGAGCGTAAACGCGCAACTCAGCCCCCTGACGCAGCAGATACTCTGCCAGCCGGTTCAATGCCTGATTGGCTCCGTCGCGGACGTAATTGTAGTTTCCGCTGAACAAGGCAATGCGTAGCTGCGACACTTCCATAACCTCACCGGCCTTAGTGCCGCTTTTCCCAATTGGCGAGCAAAAGCGCGTGTTAAATTTATCGGCGCGCAAGTTTTCACACGGTTGACTGCGTATGCGCGCTTGACTTGTTGCAGCGCAACACTAGTGCGGCACGTGGGCCACGCGGTCCCAACGCCGCGCGAGCTCTCTGTAAGGAGAGAATACATGACTGACCTACCAACGCTCAAACCTGAGCGTCCTTTTTTCTCGTCTGGACCTACTGCCAAATTCCCTGGCTGGTCGGCGAGCAATCTTAAAACTGAAGCTTTGGGCCGTTCGCACCGTTCGGCCACTGGCAAGGCGCGTTTGAAATACGCGATTGACTTGTCGAAAGAGATGCTGGGCGTGCCCGAGGATTATCTCGTGGGTATTATGCCAGCCTCTGACACGGGCGCGCTGGAATGCGCGATGTGGACCATGCTGGGCGCTGGTCCTGCAACGGTTGCCGCTTGGGAAAGCTTCGGCAATGTGTGGATCCAAGACGCGGTCAAGCAGCTCAAGCTGCCCGATCTGCAAGTGCTCGACGCTGATTATGGCGAGATCCCCGATCTGCACTCGATCCCGCAAGACAATGACGTTGTCTTCACATGGAACGGCACGACTTCGGGCGCGAAAATCCCCAACACCGACTGGCTCGAGCCGGGTCGCAAGGGTGTGACGATCAATGACGCGACCAGCGCGATCTTTGCTCAGGAAATGGATTGGGCCAAGCTCGATGCGACGACCTATTCATGGCAGAAAGTCATGGGCTCTGAAGCCCAGCATGGTATGCTCGTCCTCTCGCCCAAAGCGGTTGAGCGGATTGAAAGCTATGACCCTGAGTGGCCATTGCCTAAGCTCTTCCGCCTGAAAAAAGGCGGTAAGATCAACCAAGGCATCTTCCAAGGCGCGACGATCAACACGCCTTCGCTGCTGGCAACCGAAGATTATATCGCAGCGCTGGAATGGGCGCAGGCGATGGGCGGGCGCAAGGCGATGTTTGAACGCGCCGATGCCAATGCCAAAATCGTGACCGATTGGATCGAGGCGACGCCCTGGCTCAAGAATATGGTCGCTGATCCGGCCAAACGGACCAACACCGGTATCTGCATGAAGTTCACTGGCGATTGGTATGAAAGCCTGTCGGCTGACGATCAGGCCGCGGTGCCAAAGAAAATCGTCAAAATGCTCGAAGAGCGTGAAGTTGGCTATGACTTCAATGGCTATCGCGATGCCCCACCTTCGCTGCGCATCTGGTGTGGCGGCACGGTCGAGCAAGAGGATTTGAAACGCCTCTTGCCCTGGATCGACTGGGCTTACGAGCAAGTGAAAAACGGCTGATTGGCTGGCGGCCCGGTGGCGGGTCGCCGCCTACCCCTTTTGAACCGCCCCGAGCCAATCGGGAAGACGGATAGGAAATTCTTATGACCAAACCCAAAGTACTTATTTCGGACAAGATGGACCCCAACGCAGCGCGTATTTTCGAAGAGCGCGGCTGCGATGTGGACGTTATCACTGGCGAAACGCCGGAAGAACTGATCGCCCGCATCGGCGATTATCACGGGCTTGCAATCCGCAGCTCCACCACGGTCACACCTGAAGTGCTCGACGCTGCGACCAACCTCAAAGTCATTGGCCGCGCGGGCATCGGCGTCGACAATGTCGATATTCCCTATGCATCGGGCAGAGGCGTGGTTGTGATGAATACGCCGTTCGGCAATTCGATCACTACGGCAGAGCACGCGATTGCGATGGTGATGGCGCTGGCTCGCCAAATTCCGGCTGCCAATGCGCGCACGCAAGCAGGTGAATGGCCGAAGAAGGACTTCATGGGCGTTGAGGTGACCGGCAAGACATTGGGTCTGGTCGGCGCGGGCAATATCGGCTCGATCGTTGCCAGCCGCGCGCTTGGCCTTAAGATGAAGGTCGTCGCTTACGATCCCTTCCTTACCGAAGATCGCGCAGTTGAACTGGGCATTGAGAAAGTTGATCTCGACACGCTTTTGTCGCGCGCGGATTTCGTCTCTCTTCACACTCCGCTGACTGATCAAACGCGCAATATCTTGAACCGCGAGCGGCTGGAAAATGCCAAGCCCGGCATCCGCATCGTCAATTGCGCACGCGGCGGGCTGATCGACGAGGCAGCGCTGAAAGATTGCTTGGAAAGCGGGCAAGTGGCGGCCGCTGCTCTCGACGTGTTTGAAACCGAACCTGCCAAGGAAAACCCGCTGTTCGGCGCGCCAAACTTCATCTGCACCCCGCATCTGGGCGCCTCAACCACCGAAGCGCAGGTCAATGTTGCGCTGCAGGTGGCCGAGCAAATGGCCGATTACCTCGTCAATGGCGGCGTGACCAATGCGCTCAACATGCCATCGCTGTCCGCAGAAGAAGCACCCAAGCTCAAGCCCTATATGGCCTTGGCAGAAAAGCTGGGTTCGCTCGTGGGGCAGCTGGCACATGGCAATCTCACCGAAATCAGCATCGAGCGTGAAGGCGCTGCTGCTGAACTTAACGGCAAGCCGATCACTGGCGCTGTTCTGGCAGGCTTCATGCGCCGCTATTCCGACACGGTGAATATGGTCAATGCGCCTTATCTGGCCAAGGAACGCGGGCTCAAGGTCAGCGAAGTGCGCCACGATCATGAAGGGGCGTACAACACGCTGGTTCGCGTCACCGTAGAGACAAGCCAAGGTGCGCGCTCGGTCGCAGGCACTTTGTTTGGCAATGCAGAGCCGCGCCTGGTTGAAATTTTCGGCATCGGTATCGAAGCGGACCTTGATGGCCACATGCTCTATATCGTTAATGATGATAAGCCTGGCTTTATCGGCCGGATCGGCACTTTGCTGGGCGATCACGGTATTAACATCGGCACGTTTAACCTCGGACGGCGTGATGCGGGCGGCGAAGCCGTGCTGCTGCTGAGTGTCGACCAGCCGATCAGCGAAGCGGTCGTTGCCGACGCTGGCGGTGTCGAAGGCGTAAAAATGGTCAAAGCGCTGGAGTTTTAAGCCTGCTTAGGGCAGGGGATCGCCGCATATGACCAAACCCGATGATCTCCTGCCCATTGGCTTAGAAGACCGCTTACCCGGCGATGCAGCGCGCATCACCCATGCGATGCGGGCATTCTTGGATGCGCTCGACAGTCATGGCTATGACCGCGTGCGCCCCCCGCTGGTCGAGTTCGAGAAATCGCTTGCAGGACGGATGGCTTTGGGCGGCGATACGGCGCAAGCGCGCACAATGTTCCGTTTTGTCGATCCGGCAAGCTTGCGCACTTTGGCATTGCGTTCAGACATAACGCCGCAGATCGGGCGGATTGCAGCGACCAGCATGGCGGATGCGCCGCGCCCGTTGCGGCTTGCCTATTGCGGTGAGACGGCAGTTATGGCTGCTGACCAGCTCGACCCGGCACGCGAGCGTTTGCAATTGGGCGCGGAGCTGATTGGGGCCGATACAGCTGGTGCTGCTAGTGAGATATTACAGGTTGCGATTGAGGCGCTGAATGCTGCGGGATTGAGCGGAGTTTCGGTGGATTTCACTCTGCCCGATCTGGTCGATACTCTGGCAGAGAATGCGATGCCACTATCGCCAGATCAGATCGACGATGTCCGGCGCGAGCTTGATACGAAAGATGCTGGCGGGCTGAAGGCTGCGGGCGGGGAAGCCTATCTGCCGCTGCTCTATGCCACCGGCGCGTTTGATGAGGCGTTGGCGAAACTCACTGCGATTGATGCTGGCGGCGCGCTAGCCAGCCGGATAGAGGGCTTGAAGGTGATCGCAGCCTCGATTGGAAATGATGTCCGCCTTACTCTTGATCCGACAGAACGCCACGGCTTTGAATATCAAAGCTGGTTCGGCTTTACCCTCTACGCTGATGGCGTGCGCGGCGCAGTTGGGCGTGGCGGTACCTATCAAATTTCCGGCAGTGAAGAGGCTGCGACTGGCTTCACGCTTTATGTTAACCGCATGGCGGATGGAGCTTCTGCCGAAAAAGCGCGCGACACTGTGTTTTTGCCCCTTGGCCATGATCGCGCGGCAGCGGCAATGCTGCGCGGCGATGGATGGCGCACGATTGCAGCGTTGAACAATGCAGATGATGCGCGCGCGCTCGGCTGCACGCATATTCTTGAGGGAAACACTCCCAAGCCGCTCTAGAGACCTTGCGCGCCGCTTGGCTGGTCGCTAACCCGAAAACCGCAAATTCGAGAGCGCGCATTTCGCCTCTCCTCATACCATCCCTTATGTCGAGTCCTGTCGAAGGACATTTGAGGATCCCTCTGGCAGGGGGACAGATGTAACTATGGCCAATGTAACTGTGATCGGTGCCCAATGGGGCGATGAAGGCAAAGGCAAGATCGTCGACTGGCTCGCCAGCCGTGCTGACGCTGTGGTTCGGTTCCAGGGCGGCCACAATGCCGGGCACACGCTGGTTATTGATGGCGAGGTTTACAAGCTTTCGCTCCTGCCCTCTGGGATTGTTTCGGGCACAATGAGCATGATTGGCAATGGCGTGGTGCTCGATCCATGGGCCTTGCGCGATGAAGTTGAAAAGCTTGAAAAGCAGGGCGTTGAAATCACTGCCGACAATCTGGCTGTTGCGGACAATTGCCCGCTGATCCTACCGGTTCACCGCGATTTGGATGGCCTGCGCGAGACAGCGGCGGGCAAGGGCAAGATCGGCACCACGGGCCGCGGAATTGGCCCTGCTTATGAAGATAAGGTCGGACGCCGCGCAATCCGTGTGTGCGATCTGGCGCATCTGGACGAATTGGAATCGCAGCTAGACCGGCTCTGTGCCCATCACGACGCATTGCGGGCTGGTTTTGATCAGCCGCAAGTGGACCGTGCGGCTTTGCTTGCTGAACTCAAAGAGATCGCGCCCTTCGTTCTGCGCTTTGCTCAGCCGGTTTGGAAACGGCTGAAGAAGGTGCGCAAGGCCGGTGCGCGCGTCTTGTTCGAAGGCGCGCAGGGTGTTCTGCTCGACGTTGATCACGGCACCTATCCCTTTGTCACCAGCTCAAACACGGTCAGCGGCACTGCGGCGAGTGGAAGCGGGCTTGGCCCCGGATCGACCGGCTTTGTGTTGGGCATTGTGAAGGCATATACCACGCGGGTTGGATCCGGCCCGTTCCCGACCGAGCTTGAAGATGAAATTGGCCAGACTTTGGGTGAGAAGGGCCATGAGTTTGGCGTTGTCACCGGGCGCAAGCGGCGCGTGGGGTGGTTCGATGCGGTGATCGTGCGGCAATCGTGCTCGATCAGCGGCGTCACCGGAATTGCGCTCACCAAAATCGACGTTCTCGACGGTTTTGAGACGGTGAAAATCTGCACCGGATATCGTCTCAATGGCAATGTCGTGGACTATCTTCCCTCGCATGCTGGTGATCAGGCCAAAGTCGAACCGATTTATGAGGAAATGGAAGGCTGGAGCGAGAGCACGGCCGGCGCGCGCAGCTGGGCTGACCTGCCCGCCAATGCGATCAAATATATCCAGCGCGTGCAGGAATTGATTGAAACGCCCGTAGCGCTGGTGTCGACCAGTCCAGAGCGTGAGGATACGATCCTCGTACGCGATCCTTTCCTCGATTAAAGGGGGCAAGTGTCCGAAGGTAGGGGTTTAACCAAAGCCTCAACAATGCTCCAATGTTGGACTAGGCATTCAGCCGAATTGCGCCAATCGAAATGCGTGAGTATTCATAGGCTCATGGTTGTCCGCTCCTTCAAGATTGCCGCTTTGGTGCTGGCCTTGGCCGGATGCGCTGCCCCGCAGGATGAGCGCGCGCCAACAACGGGCGTCAACGCCAGCAGCGAATCTGGTTCTCAGCGTCTGGTAACGCGTTCGATACCGCATCCGGCGCGATTGCAGGGCAATTTTATCCGAGTCGACAAATCGGAACGCACACTAACAGTCTATCGCGGGCGTGAAGTCTTGCGGGTCTTTAGCGGGCTGCAATTTGGCGATGCGCCCTATGGTCATAAGCAATTTCAGGGGGATGAGCGCACACCGGAAGGGCGCTACACCATTGATCTGCGCAATCCGCAAAGCTCCTATTTCCTCTCGCTGCGCATTTCCTATCCCAATGCCAATGACCGCGCTTTTGCCCGCCAATGGGGCCGTTCGCCGGGCGGTGATATCTATATCCACGGCCAGCCCAATGGACTGAATTATGGGCGCATGCGCGGCGATTGGACCGATGGCTGCATTGCGCTCTCCAATGCCGAGATTCGCGAGCTGTGGGCCTTGGTGCCCGATGGCACGACGATTGTGATCGAGCGCTAGACAGCCCTCTTCTCTCTCAGCCTTCCTTTTCGCTTAGTAGGGCGACTTGCACTTGCAGGCGCTTAACCTCGCTCAGCACGGTCAGCATGTTCATCCGCGCGAACATCCATTCCTTCAGGAACCCCTGCATGACGAGCAGCGCAAGGCAGGTGAGGCCCCAACCGATCATCGCATCGCCATCCGCTGTCATCGCTCGGTAGAAACTGTAAACCAGCGCAATCCCAATGATGATGGCGATCACAAAGCTAAAGCGCGCCCAGCCGCCAAGCGGGCCGTGCCAGCTATCGCCAATCTGCTGGAACATGCTGCGATCGCTATCGAGGCTGGCGAGGAAATCGTGATCGTCCTTGTCCAAGGCGGCGGCAATGCGTTCATCAGAATTGTTCATGAGGTTTCTCCTTTGTGATCGGGGTCTGGTTGGTTGGGATCGAGCGCCGCTTTCAACCTTTGGCGCGCGTGGAAAATCCGGCTCTTGGCTGTTCCTTGTGGGATGGATTGAACTTTTGCGATCTCGCCGAGCGTTAACCCCTCGACAAAATAGAGATGCACGGCCAGCCGTTGATCTGCGGGGAGGGTGGCAAAAGCCTGAGCTATCGCGGCGCTATCGGATTGCGGAGCGGGCTGAGACGCCTGGACTGTTTGCGATAGATCGGCCAGATGCTCGCGCTGCCGAACCGTTTTACGCAAATAGTCTGCACCGCGTCTGTGCAGCACCGAAAAGGCGTAGCTGCGAAAGCGGGCTGGATCGCGCAATCCGCCAATACCCTTAAGGATCGCGACCCAGCATTCTTGCGTCAGATCAGTTGCCGCATCCGCGTCGCCGCAATAGCGCCGCGCTGTCCGGGTCAGGCGCGCATTCCAGCGCTGGAACAGTCTTTCAAGCGCGCGGCGGTCGCCCTGCTGCGATCTTACAACAAGCAATTCGTCATAGAGTTGATCCGCCAATGGACCGCTGGATTTGGACGCTTGATTGGTCATCACATCTATAGTCGTTCCAATCGGGTGAATAGTTCAATTTTCTTTCGCGAGTTCTGCAATTTTGTAGGAAATTCTTGACTTAGTCACCTTTTGTTCTAAATATGTTCGCGCAATTAGAGGTGTGATTCGAATGGAATATCTCGATTTATCTTACACGGAAGACGCGAGAACTGGTCCAAAGCTACGGGTCGATTTCTTTCACTCGCACGGCAATGATCCCGATCAGCTTACTGCTGATTTGACCAAAGCGGGCTATAAGATCGGTGAAACAGGCGAACTTGATGTTCTGCTTGGCGGGATGCTGGAAACTGACGGCGATATTCTGCTGATTGATTGCGGCACAATTGATGCCCGCCAGCTTGCGGGATTGGCCGCGCTGGATATGAAATTTTCGCGCTCTCTTTCGCAGATCATCGTTATGACCAGTATGGACAATCTCGATGCCGTTTTCGCCTGTTTCGACCAAAGCGATGCGCAGTTTCTGATCGAAGCGAGCCGGACGGATATCTTGCTTGCGCTTAGCCGTGCAGCCTCTGCTGGCAGGGGAGGGAGGGTGCGCGAAATGTCAGAGGATGACCGCATGCGGCTCTTGCGTTTGAGCGAGCAGGTGGATGCCATCGCCAAACGGCTCGACGGAAACGGTGGCGATGATCTGGATGGGGCAAACAGCTTTAGCGAGCCGAAGGTCGGATGGATCATGAACAGCAGTGTCACCGACATTCACCGGTCACCAAAGCAAGCAGAGTGTTCTTTGCCCGATCCGCGTTATGTGCGTCGGATTATCCGCCAGCGGCAAGCGCGTTCGCGTTTCTTTGACAGCGATCTGTTTGGCGATCCTGCATGGGATATGCTGCTTGATCTCACGGCGGCGCGCGGTGAGGGCAAGCCTGTCTCGGTCACCTCGCTCTGCATCGCGGCGGGGGTTCCGGCAACCACTGCGCTACGCTGGATTAAGCAGCTGGTTGAAATTGGCCTGTTCGAACGGACCGAAGACGCCGCTGACAAGCGCCGAGCTTTTATCGGTCTAAGTAAGAAAGCGGAGACCGCCATGGCGGGCTATTTTGCCGAATTCCGTTCCGAAGATTTGGCCGCCTAGTCAGACAGTTCCGAGGGGGTCTTGACTGTTACGGTCAAGCCTGGCGCTTGCTGGCTGGCGTCCCATTCGCTCATTTTCAGCCTTTCCGCATCGGCGCGTGCACGGGCGAGAATTTCTTCTGGAACTGCCCCTTCTAGCACAATTCGGTCCGCCAGACCCAGCAGGCGGGCGGCGCGCAGGGTAAGCTCTTCTGGGTCCGAACTGGTTAGAGCAATTTCCTCAAGCACCGGATCCATCTGCGGTGTGCTGCCATCGAACCAAGGCTTGACTTTCTTATGTGCACCGGCGGCCAAAGGATCGAGAATACCACCTTCGCCTAATGCCTTGTCGATCACTTGTCGGCGTTCTGCGCCATTGGGCAATCTTTCCCTCAATTGTGGGCGGATTGCTTGAAGTGCGCGGGCGAGCTTGCCCAGAGTTTGCGGCAATATCCGTTCAAGCCGCAGTCGAATATGTTTGGCCAGGCCCGCTGATGCGCCGCCGGTTCCAATCGCTATCAAGAGCGGATCACGATCAAGGATGCTGGGCGTCGTAAAATCGCACAATTCGGGCCTATCGACCACATTCACCAACAATCCGGCACAGCGCAAATTGATCGCGGCAACCTCGCAAGCTTTGGCATCATCATAAGCGACAAAGGCAATCCGCACCCCTTCATCTATCGCCTGCTGCATGTCCGGGATGACTTCCGCGCCCACGCGTTCGATCAAGCGGCGCTTGGGCTCAGCGGCTTCCCCTTCGCCCAACAGCAAGATTTTCTGCCCGCGCACCTGATGGAACAGCGGCAGGCTGGCAATTCCCTTAGGCAGAGCGCCCTTACTCATGCGAGCGATAATTTGGTCATGCAAGAAAGTCCGGCACGCGCTCTGCATCCATGATTGCACTGGCCGCAATCCGGTCCGCGACAACTGCGAATTGGTCGCCATCGACCATAACTTCTGCGACAAAGCCGCGCGAATTATAGCTGGAGGCCATTGTCGCGCCATAGGCGCCAGCGGTGCGGAAGATCGCGAGATCGCCCGATTGAAGCGCATCGCATTCACGGTCTTTGGCAAAGGTATCGCCCGTCTCGCAAATCGGGCCGACGATATTGGCCGTCATGCGCTCGCCCGATGGTTCGACCGCCTCAAAATCATGCCATGCGCCATAAAGGGCAGGGCGCGCGAGGTCATTCATCGCGGCATCGACAATCACAAACGGCGGACCATTGCCGCCGCGTTTCACGCGCACCACTCGGGTGAGCAAAATGCCCGCATTGCCCGCAATCACGCGGCCCGGTTCAAAAGCGAGGCGCACGTCCCAGCCCTTTGTGGCGCGTTCGACCATCGCTCCATATTCTGCAGGGGATGGAGGGGTCTCGCCGGCTTTGTAAGGCACGCCCAAACCGCCGCCCAGATCGACATGGGTGATCGTGTGTCCCGCTGCGCGCAAATCGCTGACTAACGCGCCGACTTTGGCAAAGGCCGTTTCGAGCGGCTCCAGATCGAGCAATTGGCTGCCGATATGAATGGCGACACCGCGCAGGTTCAAACCGGCAAGTCCGGCCAGCTCGCTGTAGACCTCGCGCGCGCGGATCAGCGGAACGCCAAACTTGTTTTCAGCCTTGCCGGTGGAGATTTTCTCATGCGTTTTCGCGTCAACATCGGGGTTGATCCGCAGGACGGCGGAGGCTTCTTCGCCGCGCGCCGATGCAATGGCGGCCAGCTCGCGGCCTTCTTCTGAGGATTCAATATTAAACTGGCCGATTTGCTTATCGAGGCCCAGTTCCAGTTCCGCGCTGGTCTTGCCAACGCCGGAGAAGACAACATCTTCTGGCGCCATTCCGGCCGCCAATGCGCGAATCAGCTCGCCGCCGGATACTACATCTGCGCCGAACCCTTGACGCTGCAGGACCTTCAAAACGGAAAGGTTGGGATTGGACTTTACCGCAAAAGCGATCAGCGGCGCTCGATCACCCGAGCCGAGGCCGGATAGCGCGGCTTTGAAGACTTGCGCGTGGCGTTCCAGAGTGGCGCGAGAATAGACGTAGACAGGCGTGCCCACTTCCTCCGCAATGCGGGGCAGGGCAACATCTTCGGCATGCATGACGCCGGACTTAAGGGAGAAATGATCCATCGCAGCGCCGCTTAGCTATTCGGGCGGCAAATCGAAAGGGTCATCTTCGCGTTCTTCCGAACGGCGGCGAAGCTCAACACTGCGTTCTGGCACAGCTTGGGTTTCCAGCTCGAGCAATTGCGCAGCCTCGGGCGCAGTGGTGGTGCCATAGGGCTCTTGTGGAAGCGACACGCCCGCGCGCGGTTCCAGATCAGCGCGCTGTCCGCATCCAGAGCTCAACAGCATTGCAGTGCCGATCATCAAGGAAATACCCAGCCGTTTCATGCCTTTTTCTCCGCCAGCGCTTTCTTCGCGCGTTCGACTTGCTCTCTTACCCGGGCCGGCGCAGTTCCACCATATGAGGCGCGCGCGCGGACCGAGCTGCCCACAGACAGGGCTTCAAAAACACGCTCGTCGATCCGCTCGTCGATCTCTTTGAGTTTATCGAGCGGCAATTTGTCGAGCGCGACCCGCTCTGTTTCGGCCAGTTTCACAGCCGCACCGGTAATGTGATGGGCTTCGCGGAAAGGGATATCCGCCTCGGTCACGAGCCAATCGGCAAGGTCAGTCGCCGTTGCAAAGCCTTGTTCGGCGGCATCGCGCATGCGTTCGGGGTTGAACTCGCTCGTCGCCACCATGCCGGTCATCGCGGCGATGGATAAGTCCAGCAGGCCAGACGCTTCAAACACCGGCGGCTTGTCGTCCTGCATATCCTTTGAATAGGCGAGCGGAAGCCCCTTCATCGTCACCATCAGCGCGGTGGCGCAGCCGATCACGCGCCCGGCATGGCCGCGCACCAATTCGGCAGCATCAGGGTTCTTTTTCTGCGGCATGATAGAGCTGCCGGTCGAAAGCGTATCGGGCAGGCGGACAAAGCCAAAGGGCTGGCTCGCCCAGAT
>CALLIO010000299.1 GCA_938009055.1 uncultured Altererythrobacter sp. | reverse complement strand
CAAGGCTTGCGAGTCCTGAGTGAATTTTGCGGGGAAGCGCGCGAGAAAGCTCTAGTGAATTGGCGGCAATTGCGAGTAAAGCCGCTGAGCGATGTCGAGCGATCCTTCTGACACAAGCCACCAGCAGGCTGCGGGCGATGCGCCGCGCGTGGGCGTAATCTATAACCCGCGCTCGCACCGCAATAAGGGGCAGGATCTCGACGCTAACCCCGCGCCCCGTGTCTATGTTTCCCAGCCTGGCGCTCGCTCGCAATTGCCAGCAGCGCTTGAAAATTTCGCCAAGCGCGGGATCGATTTGCTCGTCATCAATGGCGGCGATGGCACAGTGCGCGATGTGCTGACAGCTGGCTGCGATGTGTTTGGCGAGGATTGGCCGACAATTGCTGTTCTGCCCAAGGGCAAGACCAATGCGCTAACAGTGGATCTGGAAGCGCCCAAGGATTGGTCGTTGCAAGGCGCGATTGATGCTTACCGTAATGGTGGCCGCGTCAAACGCCGTCCGCTCGTTGTGCGCCGGAAAGATGCCGATGCAGATGTGGATGCTCATGCTGATGCAAAACCGCTCTATGGTTTTATTATGGGCGCTGGCGTCTTCACCATCGCAATCAGCGCTGGCCAAGGCGCGCATAAGCTGGGCGCATTCAATGCGCTGGCAGTGAGTGTGACAACGTTTTGGACTGTGCTTCAAACCTTCCTCGGCTCGCGCAGCAATATCTGGCGCAAGGGTGCGAAGATGGACATTCGTTTGGGCCAAGAGCGCAAACCAATGGTGCATTCAGGGCTGGGCGAAGCTGAATGGCGGCAGCTACTGTTTGCTTCGACGCTTGAAAATTTCCCCGCGGGGATCAAGCCGTTTGGGCCGCATGTGGATGGCCTAAAGATGGCAGTGCTCGACCAGCCAAGCCGTTCAAGCTTGCTGCGTCTGCCTAGCCTGTTTCGTGGCAAGGCGATCCCCAACATGGCAGAGCGCGGTTTCCATCAAGTGGCCACAGATCAATTTGAAGCGCGCTTTTCCGACCGTTTCATCCTCGATGGCGAAGCCTATGACGCAGGCACTTACGAAGTGCGCGAGGGGCCATTGCTCGAATTCGTCAAGCCAGCATGAGCGGGTTGGAAGAGCGGATCACAGCGCAATTTGCGCGCGCAGTCGATCCTGCAATTGCCGGATTTGCTGAAGCATTGGCAAGCGAGACAAAAGGCGCGCTGGCCGTGCTGTTTTACGGATCAAACTTGCGCACAGGATCGCTTGAAGGCGTGCTCGATTATTACGTGCTGACTGAAGGGCCACAAGTTGAGCGTATCTGGCCGCTTGTCAGCTATCACGAGGCGCGGATTGCGGGCGAGGATGTGCGCGCGAAAGTCGCCACAATGTCTTTAGAACAATTCGCCAAGGCAGCATCGGGCCGGTCGCGCGATACCACGATTTGGGCTCGGTTCGTTCAGCCTTGCGCTTTGATTTGGCAGCGCGATGAGGGTGCAGCTGCAGCAGTGCTGGGCGCTGTCGCGGATGCAGCGCAAACCGCTGCGCATCTGGCTGCTGCATTGGGGCCGAAAAGCGGCTCAGCCGATGATTATTGGCGCGCGCTTTTCCGCGCGACGTACAAGGCTGAATTTCGGGTGGAGAAAGCAGGGCGTGAAGATTCGATCCTTTCGGTGAATCAAGCCCATTTTGACGGGCTGTTGCCTTTGGCATGGGAAGCGGCGGGATTGGAGTTCAGCGAGGACAACGGCCAATTGTCGCCTCAATTGACCAAGCAAGAGCGCGCGTCTCGCCTCAAATGGTGGGCGGGGCGCCAGCGGCTGGGCAAAGCGCTCAATATCGCGCGGCTTTTGAAAGCATCGACTACGTTTGAAGGGGCAGGGCGCTATGCTGCTTGGAAGATCGAGCGGCATACCGGCGTGCCTGTGAAAGTCACGCCTTGGCGCGAAAAGCATCCCGTGCTCAGCGCGCCAGCGGTTCTGTTTCAGGTATGGAAAGAGAAGCGCCGCAGCGCGCCGTAATAGCGCTTACATATAGCGCATATTGATCGTGATCGCCTTCACGCCCGGGCCCACTTGGAAGCGGGTTTTCTTATAGCTCGGCTTGCCCAGATTGAAGATATTGATCGAGGGATTGTTGCTCATCGCGCCGCCATCCTTGCGAATGTCGGTCTTGCCATTGCTGTTCACATCATGGCGTACGGCAATTCCGTAAGTACCAGAGGCCGGCACAGGTACGCAGAAGGTCATCGAACCCGCGCGCGCAGGCGCTTCGATCCGGTTGATCCATTTGCCCTTTTGCAGCCATTCCGCTTTCGTGCCGCGATAGCTTTGCACGCGCATTTTGCCAGCAGAGCTTTTGATGCCCTTCACTGTCACTCTGACAGCGGGGCCAGAACCACGACAGGCGGACAGATTGTTGCTGATTTTCTGGCGATATTGGCCTTGCGCTTCAGCGGCAGGTGCGGTGATGCCCAGCGCCAATGCCGCAGCCAGCGCGCCAAAAGCGGCGACGCTAAACGTGGTTGCAGATTGTTTCAGTGCCAAAGGCATGGGCTGTTTCATCCAATATGTGTGCTGAGTGCGCAAGCGCGAGTGTAAAGAGAATCGCGCCCATGCCCCCGTCATTTCTGCATGTGTTTTGCCATAAGCCCCCTGAATTGTGGCTGAATTGACTGATTTTGGAGCGTTCAGCTGCGCAGCGCGGATCGGCGCTCGTGTGGATAAGGCGTGTGGATAAGGGGTTTCAGCCGCTTGTCGGCGATTCGCCCGCACCGTAGTCGCTAATGCTCGCCCAAATGGGACTTACAAGCATGGCCACACCGCTCATTTCCCCCTCGATACTGTCTGCGGACTTTGCCCAGCTTGGTGCAGAAGTGCGTAGCATTGACGAGGCGGGCTGCGATTGGATCCATATCGATGTGATGGACGGGCATTATGTCCCCAACCTTACAATCGGCCCTGATGTAGTGAAGGCTTTGCGGCCGCACACCAAAAAGCCGTTCGATGTCCATCTGATGATTTCGCCGGTTGATCCTTACATTGATGCCTTTGCCGATGCAGGGGCGGATATCATCACCATCCACCCCGAAGCTGGCCCGCATGCGCATCGCACCTTGCAAGCGATCAAGGCCAAGGGGATCAAGGCGGGCGTGGTGCTCAATCCGGGCACGCCGGTTGAAGTGTTAGACAATCTGATTGATCTGGCTGATCTGGTTCTGGTGATGAGCGTCAATCCCGGATTTGGCGGGCAAAGCTTTATCCATTCGCAGCTTAAAAAGGTCGAGCGCATTCGCACTTTGATCGAAGCGCAAAGCCACCCGATTCATCTGGAAGTGGATGGCGGGGTCAATCCTGAAACCGCGCGTCTGTGCGTTGATGCGGGCGCCGATGTGCTGGTCGCAGGCTCTGCCACGTTCAAGGGTGGGCCCGATCACTACGCAGCCAATATTGCAGCATTGAAGGGGGCGGCATGACCGACACGCTATTCCCAAAAGGTGGAGATAATACCAGCGAAGCGGATCTGTTCGAAGACACCGCTGATGCTCCATCCAAACCAGACGCACAGGCCAAAGCTCCAGCGGATGAAAAGGCGATCCCGCTCAAAAGCGATGATGATCAGCCGCTGGCTGATGCGCCTGATAAGACCACCAAAAAAGCCGATGGTTCGCATTGGGATGGGTCGGAGCAAATCGCCGCTTCGCGCGCGCTGACCCTTGCCGATTTTGACCCGCCTTCTGCTGGCCCGGCAGAGCGGCTGATGCGCTTTGCCTATCGCATCGGCGTGCCGGGATCGACGCTGGCTGCGCCCTTTCGCAAGCCCAAGCAAACCCGCATTTTGGCCACGGTTAAAAGCCCGCTGATCGGCGACCGCACGGCTGGCATGGCTTTGCGTGCAGGCCATTTCCTGATCCACGGCGTGAAAGCCCCGATTGCGCAAATGGACTTTGCGCCTGCTCAAGGCCGGCTAACTCCTCCGTTCGAGCGCGTAATTCACGGTTTTAGCTGGCTGCGCGATCTAGCAATTTGCGGCCCGCGCGAACAATGCGCGCCCACAGCAGAGCGCGTGTGCGAAGCTTGGCTCAAAGTGAATGCGAAGCCTGACAAAAGCGATGCTTGGAAGGTTGAGAATACGGGCAACCGCTTGCTGGCATGGCTCGCCCATGCGCCGCTGCTTTTGTCCGGCGATAGTGCCACCCTACGCTCCGATCTTCTCGCCGCGATTGAAATCAATGCGCGCCATCTGGACTTCCAGACTCCCCGCGAAAATGATCGGCTGGGCGAGATTGCTGGATGGGCTGGGATTACCGCTGCTGGATTGCTGCTGCCCGATGGCCGCCCGCGCCGCTTGTTTGGCGAAGCAGGATTGCTGAAAGCTCTGGGCGATCTGGTCGCTGAAGATGGCGGCGTGCTTTCGCGCAGCCCATTGGCGCAAATGGATGCGATTGCTTTGCTGGTCGAGCTTAAGGCTTGTTACGAGGCAGCTGGCGAAGAAATGCCAGCCTCGCTCGACACGATGCGCGAATTGCTGGTTCCCCCACTGCTTGCACTGCGCCACGGAGATGGCGGATTGGGCAGCTGGCAAGGCGGCGCTGCAACCAGTGCCGATCAAGTCGCAGCACTGATTGACGCCAGCGGCGTGCGCACGCGCCCATTGAAAGACATTCGCCAATGGGGCTTCCAGCGGATGACGGGCGGCAAGACGACTGTGCAATTTGACGCAGCGCCGCCGCCGCGGGCGCGCTATGCCCGGTTTGGTTGTGCCTCGACTTTGGCGTTCGAAATGTCTGACGGCGCGCATCGCTTGATCGTCAATTGCGGCGGTTCGGGTCTGGCGGGCGGACAAGTGCCAACGCGGATCGAGCAAGGTCTGCGCGCCACGGCAGCCCATTCCACCATGGTGCTCGACAATGCCAATTCCACCGCTGTGCTTATCAAGGGTAAGCTCGGCAAGGGTGTCGAGATGGTCGAAGTCGACCGCCGCAATGTCACGCAAAAGGGCGGTGAGGCGACCAAGGTTGAAGCCAGCCATGATGGCTATGCGGCCCGCTTTGCTCTCATGCACCGCCGGATGTTGATGCTCAGCAATGATGGCGATGAATTGCGCGGCGAGGATTATCTGCTGCCATCAGCCAAGCGCGCCAAGCGCGGCAAGATTGGCTATGCAATCCGCTTCCATCTGGGCCAGCATATCGAAGCGCGCGTGTCAGAAGATAAGCGCGGGGCAAGTCTGGTCTTGCCCAATGGAGCCTTGTGGCAATTCCGCCTTGCCAGTGGCGATGGCGCAAGTGCGCTTGCCAAGGTTTCGCTGGAAGAAAGCATGTGGGTCGATGGCGAAGGCAAGCCGCACCCGATTGAACAATTGGTCGTCGAAGGCATTGCCTCGCGCGGCGGCGAGCAATTCTCCTGGTTGCTCAAGAAAATGAGCTGAAAAGGACAAGCA
>CALLIO010000298.1 GCA_938009055.1 uncultured Altererythrobacter sp. | reverse complement strand
CTTCAGCTTCGGCCTGCAATGTGGCGAGCTGCGCCTCACCTTCCGGCGTATCTTTGAGCGCGATAATCTCTTGGATCTTGAAGCTGGAGGCGTGGATGTCTTTGGGCACTTTTTCGCCCATCTCTCCGCCTTCCATCTCCGCCGCTTTCATCAGCAGAAGAGCATTGGTGGCGCCGGGCAATTCTTCGCCCGTGTCGCGATTGGCTGCATTCACGCCCATTAGTGTGGTGTAGCAGGAAAGCTGCTCGTCATAGCTGGTGCCCTCACCGCCATTGCCGCTGCACGCACCGAGCGAGACTGCCAGGCCGAGGCTTGCGAAACAGAGGCACTTTTTCAACTTCACCCTAAAATACCTCAACTTCGCCCCAACTCGGGACCAGAAAGTTCAAAACGACATAGGCGATGATGGGAAGTGCGATGGCCGCTGCCCCCCAGATCGTGTAATTCCGCTGCGACAGTCCGCCATTGGCACGCAATATGCGAAAAGCGAGTATGTCACCAAGCGCAATGATCGCTAGCGCAGCAGGAAGAACGACGCCGAGGGTCATAAAGCTAAGCGGCCGCTCGGGTGGGTGCGCGACAGCGCGCCCGCCGTGGGGCGGGCGGGCGCGGGGCCGTTTCTAGTGAAACGGCCGACAATTAGGTCGCCGAGCCATTGCATGCTGTCGGACCGATCAGAGCAGGCCCAGTCAAGCAAACGAAAGCCAAACAGCCGGTTGCTCGAACGTCTTGGTTCTTGCCTCTTAACAAAAAGACCAAAGCAATCAGTGTGAGGACGGCGAAGACAATCACATATCCCCAAGCTGTTTCCGTTTCAGGACCAAAGGCTCCAGCAACAGCAAGCAAATCCATCACTGACAAGCCAAGCACTCATCATAGTCGGTTTCCGGCACACCCAGCTCAGCCTTGAGCTCGATCTCGGGCGCATCGGCAGTGTTATCCGCCTCAACCCCGCCAGCAAATCCAGCGCGCTGCACCGATTTCGAGCGGAGATAATAGAGCGATTTGATGCCTTTCTCCCACGCTTGGAAGTGCAGCATCATCAGATCCCATTTGTCGACATCAGCCGGAATGAACAGGTTCAGCGATTGCGCCTGATCCACATAAGGTGTGCGGTCAGCAGCAAATTCAAGCAGCCAGCGCTGATCAATTTCGAAGCTGGTCTTGAATGTCGCCTTCTCTTCTGTGGTCAGGAAGTCGAGATGCTGGACGCTGCCACCATTTTCGAGGATCGAATTCCACACATTTGTCGAATCCTTCGACTTCTCGCGCAGGATGGCCTCAAGATAAGGGTTCTTGACGATGAAGCTGCCCGACAAAGTCTTGTGGGTGTAGATATTCGCCGGGATCGGCTCGATACAGGCCGATGTTCCGCCGCAAATGATCGAGATCGAAGCGGTTGGCGCGATCGCCATTTTGCAGCTGAAGCGCTCCATCGCGCCCATTTCTTCGGCATCAGGGCACGCGCCGCGTTCTTGCGCCAGCAGCATTGAGGCTTCCGAAGCCTTGCCATGGATGTGCTTGAACATCTTCAAGTTCCACACCTTGGCCATCGGGCTTTCAAAGCCGATTTGCTTCGATTGCAGGAAGGAGTGGAAACCCATCACGCCGAGGCCAACCGAGCGTTCGCGCTCTGCTGAATATTTTGCGCGGGCCATCTCGTCCGGCGCGCGGTCAATATAATCCTGCAGGACATTGTCGAGGAAGCGCATCACGTCTTCGATGAAGGTCTTGTCTTCGCCCCATTCGTCCCACTTCTCAAGATTGAGCGAGGACAGGCAGCACACCGCCGTGCGGTCATTGCCGAGGTGGTCAATGCCGGTGGGCAGCGTGATTTCCGAACACAGGTTCGAGGTTGATACTTTCAGGCCAAGATCGCGGTGATGCTTGGGCATCATCCGGTTCACCGTGTCGTTGAAGACAATGTATGGCTCGCCCGTTGCAAGGCGCGTTTCGACCAGTTTCTGGAACAGCGAACGCGCATCGACCGTGCCGCGCACTTCGCCGGTTTTGGGCGATTTGAGCTCGAACTCGGCCCCTTCGCGCACCGCTTCCATGAACTCGTCGGTCAGCAGAACACCGTGGTGAAGGTTCAAAGCCTTGCGGTTGAAGTCGCCAGACGGTTTGCGGATTTCGAGGAATTCCTCAATCTCAGGGTGATTCACATCGATATAGCAGGCTGCCGAACCGCGGCGCAGCGACCCTTGCGAGATTGCCAGCGTAAGCGAATCCATCACGCGGACGAAAGGAATGATGCCACTGGTCTTGCCATTGAGGCCAACCGGCTCGCCAATACCGCGAACATTGCCCCAATAAGTGCCGATGCCGCCGCCTTTGGACGCCAGCCAAACATTCTCGTTCCAAGTGTTCACAATCCCGTCGAGACTGTCGGACACGCTGTTCAAATAGCAGCTGATCGGCAGGCCGCGATTGGTGCCGCCGTTCGAGAGGACGGGCGTTGCCGGCATGAACCACAATTTGGAGATGTAATCATACAGCCGCTGCGCATGATCCTGATCATCGGCATAAGCATCCGCGACGCGCGCGAAGAGATCCTGAAACTTCTCGTCAGGCAGGAGATAGCGGTCGGTCAGCGTTTCCTTGCCAAACTCGGTTAGATTGGCATCGCGGCTGTCATCCGTGGTGATTTCAAAACGGCGATCATTGACCTTCTTGGAATCAATATCCTTCGCAGCTTTGGTGGCTTCAACCATAGCGCCAGCCAACGCTTCGCCCGCTTTTTCAGCGACGAGCTCTTCAGAACCCTTATCTTCCACTTCCATTGCCACGGCTTTCTTTGTCGCCTTCTTCGGCTTTTGCTTCGTTTTCTGGGCGCCGCTCGCTTCCGACTTCACAGTCTCTGCGCTCATTACCTCTGCCTCTAGTTCAAGCCCCATTGCAGTCTCATCTCCACTACGAAATTCTGTCATTATCTTCGCGCGTCCCCTGCACTGAACACGGCCACTCCACGAGTCGCGATGTTCTTGTTGTGTTCTAGACGAAGAGACGTTCCTCGACTAGCAGTTTATGGCGAGCTTGGGGGAAATACTTCTCCCCTTTCTGCCCACAGAGCCCTGCGGATAAGTGTGGCACAGACCGAATCTTCCCCCGTTCGTCCAAGCCATGCTTGCACGTCCGATCACTAGGTCTTGTGGGTGCCCCCGCTGACTCAACCACTAGATACTGAATCAGAGCGCATTTGATCGCAAGAGGGTTAATCAGTGTTAATTGTAACATTTCCGTCAGAATTGCAGGTGTATTAGCCAGGCAATCCACCGCGACGCGTGGAACAAGCTAGGGTTTTGCGCTGCGCAACCCTAAAAATGAATCTGCGCAAAAATTTTATTTAGGATAAGTTCCTTTTTGGGCTTTGATTCAATCGAATCGAGGCGCGCAATTTTAGAACTCAAAACGCGGCTTTGGCGTAATCCTTTTCGCTCAAAATCTTGGCCGTTTCGGGCCTAGCGATAAGCGCCGCTGCAAATATCGCCTCAGGCTGGTTGGGTGGCGACCGCCGCATGCGCGTGGTCTGCAATATGCCCAGCAATTTCATCAAGCAGCGCAAGCGGCAGATCATGGCCCCATCCCGCAATAGTGTGGAGCTTGGCGCCGGGGATGGCAGCAGCGGTGGCGCGCCCTGCCTCAACCTTAACCAGCGGATCATCCTCGCCATGCAGAACCAGCGTGGGGACGCTAACATTCGCAAGCTGCGTGGTCCGGTCGCCATCATCAATGATCGCAGCCAATTGGCGCTGCGGCCCAGCGGGATAGTGTGAGCGTTGCACCATCGCCGTCACCCGTTCGCGCTGGAATTCGGGGTCAGGGCGAAAACCGGGCGAGCCAATCGCTTGCTGAACCGTAATCCCGTTCTCGATCAATTCCGCCTCGCTCATGCCGCGCGTTGGCTTTATCAGCGCGGCCATCGCTTCCTTGTCGGCTTGCGGAAGCTTGGAGCTTCCCGTCGTCGAAAAAATCGAGGTGAGTGACAACAGCCGGTCAGGATAATGGATCGCCATACGCTGCGCGATCATACCGCCCATCGAACCGCCAACCACATGCGCGCGATCGATACCCAACGCATCCAGCACGCCAATCGCATCTGCGGCCATATCTGTCAGAGTATAAGGAACCTTGGCCGGGAAGCCGATTTTGTGGCGCAGCATTTGCCACGGCAGGCTAGGCGCCTTGGCCCCTTCCATTTTCTCAGACAGGCCAATGTCGCGATTGTCGAAACGGATAACGCGAAAGCCCTTGGCCACTAGCGCTTCGACCAGCTCAATCGGCCACAGCGTCATCTGTGCGCCGAGGCCCATCACCAGCAGGAGCGGGGGATGCGAGGCATCTCCATGCTCGTCATAATGCAGGGTGAGACCGTTGGCTTGAACTGTGGGCATGGAATGATCCTCTCTCTTGTTTGGCGAGGATAACAGTCCGCTGCGATCCGGCAAGATGCCGTAAGGGAAGGTTAGGGGAGCACTACTCTGCGCCCGTTTCTGCTGGCGCCAGCACCAACAGCAGCGAAGTCACGCCCGTCTCTTCCACTTCTATGCAAGTCGCGCGCACCAATTGCACGCGCGGTTTTTCGGGCGAGACCCAGATGCTACCCGCATTGCCAAATGTGCATTGCTCCAAAGGGACGCGCCGGTCCGCCCATGCTTGCCTGGTAGAATACTGGCGGCTGAGCCGCGCTGGCCCCCATATCCGCTGGCCCAGATTGCGATTGCTGGCGGTGATCCGTGCATCCACCAGCGCGCGCGGCAATTCAAACGATGGGCCAAACTCCGCCGTCACTCGCACTTTTGTAGCATCTGCGGTGATCTCGCCTTTAGGAAAAGGATAGGCCTGCAAAGCGGCGGCGCTTATCGGCAATCCGCCGCG
>CALLIO010000297.1 GCA_938009055.1 uncultured Altererythrobacter sp. | reverse complement strand
GAGCGCACAGCTGACAAAGCTATTTTGAAAGACGATGGCTTTCCGGTCAAAATCGGCCGCGTCGTCAAAATGTCGAAGTCAAAGAAAAACGTCGTTGATCCCGATGCGATCATTGATGAATTCGGCGCTGACAGCGTGCGTTGGTTCATGCTGTCTGACAGTCCGCCCGAGCGCGACCTGCCGTGGTCAGTTGCAGGGATTGAAGGGTGCTATCGCTTCGTCCAGCGCGTGTGGCGATTGTGCGGGAAATATGACCCTAGCGCCAGCGGCGAGGACAAGGATCTGGCCCGCAAGACGCACCAGACCATTGCAGCTGTGGCTGAAGACATCGAAGCTTTGTCATTCAACAAGGCTGTCGCGCGGCTTTACGAGCTAACCGGCGCGGCTGAGAAAGCACCTGCCACTACGTCGCGCAATCACGCGATCAAATCGCTTCTGCAATTGCTGTCGCCCATGATGCCGCATTTGGCTGAAGAGGCTTGGTCGCTCCTCAGTGAAGCGATGGGCGAAGACGGGCTGATTGCCGATGCGGCATGGCCCAAAGTTGATGAAAGTCTGCTGGTCGAAGATGAAGTGACCATTGCCGTTCAGCACATGGGCAAATTGCGCGATACAGTGACTGCGCCCAAAGGCGCTGCGAAAGAGGATCTGGAAGCGCTTGCTTTGGCGAGCGAGAAAGTCCAGCGTTCGATTGATGGTAAAGAGATACGCAAGGTGATCGTCGTGCCCGATAGATTGGTCAATATAGTCGCCTGATGCGTATTGCGCTGGCCTTGGCTGCGCTCGTCGCGCTTCCGCTCACCGGATGCGGATTGCAGCCCATGTATGCTGGCGCTGGCAGCGCTCAGATTAACAGGAGTCTGGCCGCTGTCGATGTTCCTGCCATCCAAGGGCAAGCGGGATGGCTGGTGCGCAACGCAATCACTGACCGGCTGAGCGCGGCAGGTCAGGAGACCCCGCGCTATCGGCTCGACATCAGGCTCGACGATTCACTGCAAGGTTTGGGTATTTTGGGTGATGATACGATCAGCCGCGAACGCCGCACTTTGCGCGCCCGCTATCAATTGGTCGATACGCAAAGCGATGCCGTGCTGCTTGATGCAACGGCTGGCGCGGATGCAGGTATCGATGTGGTCTCTTCGGAATATGCCACAATCGCGGCTGAACAACGCGCGCTTGAGAACTTGGCGAAAGAACTGGCTGACCGGATTGTCACGCGGATCACTTTGACTTTGCGTTCGCAGCAGGCAGCTGATCTTGCCGGCTCCGCGCCGGTCGAGCCGTGAAGGCAACGCAGCGCGACTTTCGCAATGCGGCCTCGCGCGCAGCCGAACAATGCGGCATCTTTTTCTTCTGCGGGCCTGATGAAGCTGGAGCCAGCGCGGCGGCCACAAGCTTGATTGAAATGCTCCCCGAAGCTGGTGAGCGTGTGGAAATTTCAGGCGCTAATTTGCGCAAGGATCCCGTTCTGCTGGGCGACGAAGCACGTTCTGGCTCGCTGTTTGGCGACAAGCGTCACATCTTCGTTCGCGCGATGGGCGATGAAGCGCATGACGGGGTGAAGGCCCTCATCGAAACCGCTGAAGCGGGCGCAGGCGATGCAGCGCCAGTGATCATTGTTGCGACATCCGCGACAGACAAATCGCGCACTGCCAAATTGCTCGAAAAGCGCAAGGATGCGCTCGTCGCAATGTTCTGGCCACCCGATCTGGGCAGCGTCACCGGCAGCGTGCGGCAAATGGCCGATACTGCTGGACTCAGGCTCGGTGGTGATCTGGCTGAACGGATCGCGCGCGGGGCCAATCTCGACGTACGGCTCGCCCAGTCCGAGATTACCAAGCTTGCAACCTATTGCGATGCTTCGCCGCAATCGCCGCAATCGGTGAGCGCTGAAGATTTGGACGCAATCGGGGCTGCGACTGAAGAGGACGGGTTTAGACCGCTGGTTCATGCCGTGATGGCAGGGGAGACGAGCAAGATCGATGGCGAGCTCAAGCGGATGCGCGAGCATTCGATGAACCCTGTTGGCCTGCTACTGGCGATCGAGAGGCGCGCATCGCAATTGGCGCGGATCAGAGCGCATTTGGGCAATCGCGGTTCCTTCGACCAGCTCGGTAAGGGCGAAAAAGCCATGCTCGGCATCTTCTTTCGCGAAGAGCGCGAAATTCGGATGCAATTTTCATGCTGGCCAGCGGCGAAGCTCGAACGATTGTTGGAGCGGTTGATGGCGGCGCATCGGGCCTTATTGGCCAATAGCCAGCTGGCAGAGACGCTGTTGGCGCAGGAATTGGCAACCATTGCGCGCTTTGCCGCCCCGCGCCGCCGCTAAAAAAGCAAACTTTGTCGTTTTTGTCCTACGCAACTGTGTTGCGATGCAATATGTTACATCTTGTTAAAGAGTGGGCTAGGCGTTTTTACGGAGGCGTCGCTGCTGTTTTTTGAAGGGACGATTCGGTTTGAACAAACCGTTAGATTTCACAGCTACGATAGCCAAACCGCTGCACGAAGAGCCGATTGTCCCATCGCTCGAGCGTCGCCGGCTGCGCACATTTATCGCCATGATCGTTGGCGATATGGCTATCTTGCTGCTGTCCTTCGCTACTGCGGGCTTCGTCTACGAGGGCGAGTGGTGGCAGCATCGCGCTGTTCTTGGCGCGCAATTGCTTACCCCGCTGTTCCTGACGATTTGCTTTTATAACAATGCCTATTCCGCGCGCGGACTGGTCGACCTTCGGTTCGCAGCACGCAAAGTGGCAATGGCGCTGCTGATTGCGGCGGCCCTGCTGATCTTCATCGCTTTCTATCTGAAGGCTAATGCCGAATTCTCGCGCGTTGTGTTTACTTTGGGGATGGCATTCTCCCTTCCGCTGCTAATCGCGCTGCGCTGGGCGACGACACGCGCTGTGCGTCATTTGTGGGGCGGCCGCGTTCGCAACGAGCTGATCCTGCAAGCGGGCGGCCCGTCTTTTACGCTCGATCGGGCCCGATCGATTGATACCTTTGAAACGGGACTCGATCCGGAAAGTCAGGACCCTTACTTGCTCAACCGGCTGGGCCGCATATTGCAAAACCAGGACCGGGTTATCGTTAGCTGCCCGCATGAAAAGCGCGGAACGTGGGCTTTTCTGCTGAAATCGGCTGGGGTGAGCGGGGAAGTGGTCAGCGAGCCAGCCCATGGCTTGGGCGCGCTGGGCGTGAACCGATACGAAGGGCAAGAACGCACGACCTTGATCGTCTCCACCGGACCCTTGCGATTGAGAGCGCGGATCACCAAGCGCGTGTTCGACACTGTGATCGCTGCGGGCGCTTTGCTGGCATTCAGCCCGCTGCTTTTGTTTGTCGCGCTGGCGATTAAGCTGGAAGATGGCGGCCCGGTTTTCTTCGTCCAGCAGCGCATGGGGCGGGGCAATCGCTTCTTCAATCTGCTCAAGTTCCGCAGCATGTCGGTTGCAGGCAATGATGAGAATGGGGACCGCTCAACTGCCCGCGATGATGACCGCGTGACCCGGCTCGGGCGTTTCATCCGCTCGACCAGCATTGACGAACTGCCTCAGCTTATCAACGTGCTGCGCGGGGAAATGTCCTTGGTTGGCCCGCGTCCGCACGCGCTGGGTTCGCGCGCCAATGCCAAGCTTTTTTGGGAAGTCGACAGCCGTTATTGGCGTCGCCATTCCTTGCGCCCGGGCCTTACCGGACTAGCGCAAGTGCGCGGCTTTCGCGGCAGCACAGACCGCGAGGTTGATTTGACTGAACGGCTGCAAGCCGATCTTGAATATATCAAGGGTTGGTCGCTCAAGCGTGACATTGGCATCATGCTGCAAACGCTGAAGGTTCTGCGCCATGACCGCGCTTATTAATCAGACTTAGTTTTGCGGGACTGAGAAGGTTCCGCGCACACGGCCATTGCCGCTTTCGCTAACCGGAACATCGCCTGTCACAGCGCTTGCGCTGCCCGAAGCTCTGCCATCCACGCTCGACACGCCGGATTGCAGATCAATCACCAGCCTGCCGCCCGACAACGTATCGCCGCCGCGCTGCAAGCGGACATTGCCTGCCATAGTGATGATCCGGCGATTGAAATCATAAATCGCGACCTCGCCGGAAGCCCTTTCGCCCCCGCGCGACACAGTCACGCCGCCATTCGCTGTGATCCGCTGAATGCTCAAGGAGCCAGCGTCCGAATAATTCACCAGCATTCGGTTTGAGTTCACTGTCAGTCCAGCTTGCGTCACGGTTACGTTGCCGGAAAGAACAACGCGATTTTGCCGATCCTGCAATTCGATCCGGCCCGCATCATATTGCACTGGCGCGCGTGAATTGTGCCCGGCAATGGCCTGAGCCTGCGCGCCCATGCTGAGCTGCATCCCGCCCAGGGCAACGGCAGTCAGTGCGAATGCGGCAAGGCCAGAGCGCAGCCCCGTCTTCACCAGCTGTGCGTTCGAAATGCTCATTATCAAGGTATCCTCAACTTGCCTG
>CALLIO010000296.1 GCA_938009055.1 uncultured Altererythrobacter sp. | reverse complement strand
AAGCCCGCGCCATGTCTCCTTGGAAGAGGCTGCAGCGCTGCGCAAGCATGTCGGCACGCGCGCTAAGGTCGTGCTGCTCACCGTCAATGCGGAAATCCCCGTGATGGGCGAGGCCATTGCCAAAGTCCGTCCCGATATTGTCCAGTTCCACGGCCGCGAGACACCCGAATGGATCGCCCTCGTGCGTGAGAAAATGAAGGTTGAATGCTGGAAAGCCTTGGGCCTGAAGGATGCAGGCACTTTGCAGCGCTCTGCCAAATTCATCGGTAAGCTCGACCGGCTGCTGTTCGATGCTCCGGCAAAAGCGCTGCCCGGCGGCAATGGCGAAACCTTCCGCTGGGAGCTGTTGAACGGGCACCAGCATCAAGTTCCTTGGGCACTGGCAGGCGGATTGACCGCGCATAATGTGGGCGAGGCGATCCGCGCAACCGGCGCAGAATTGATCGACACCTCATCAGGCGTGGAAAGCGAACCAGGTCTCAAGGATGTGGACTTGATCCGCGCGTTCTGCGAAGCGGCATTGCAAGCACACAACGCATCATAAAGTCCCCCTATGAACGACCAACGCAATTCCTTCAAAAATCAGCCTGACGAGAGAGGCCATTTCGGCGAGTTCGGCGGCCGCTATGTCGCTGAAACGCTGATGCCGCTGATCCTGGATCTGGAGCGCGAATATCGCGCGGCGCAGTCTGATCCCGCCTTCAAAGCGCAGTTTGACGATTTGCTCGAACATTATGTTGGCCGCCCTTCCCCACTCTATTTCGCCGAGCGTTTGACTGAAGAGTTGGCCCAAAATGCCCCGCAGGGAAAGGGCGCGCAAGTCTGGTTCAAGCGTGACGAGCTCAATCACACTGGCGCGCATAAGATCAACAATTGCATCGGGCAGATATTGCTCGCGATCCGCATGGGCAAGACGCGGATTATCGCAGAGACCGGCGCTGGCCAGCACGGCGTTGCGACCGCGACCGTCTGCGCGCGCTTTGGCCTACCCTGCGTCATCTATATGGGCGCGGAAGATGTGAAGCGCCAATCACCCAATGTCTTTCGCATGAAGCTGCTCGGTGCTGAAGTTGTGCCCGTTACCAGCGGCGGCGCAACGTTGAAAGACGCCATGAACGAAGGGCTGCGCGATTGGGTCGCGAACGTCCATGACACGTTCTATATTATCGGCACGGCGGCTGGCCCGCACCCCTATCCAGAATTGGTGCGCGATTTCCAAAGCGTGATTGGCAAGGAAGCGCGCGAACAAATGCTTTCGCGCACCGGACGGCTTCCCGATCAATTGATTGCCTGCATCGGCGGCGGGTCGAATGCGCTGGGCCTCTTCCACCCCTTCCTTGATGATGCGGATGTGAAGATGCTGGGCGTAGAGGCCGGCGGACATGGCTTGGACGGCGATGAGCACGCAGCCAGCCTACTGGGCGGTGCACCGGGGGTGCTCCACGGCAATAAGACCTATTTGCTGCAAGACGAAGATGGCCAGATCACCGAAGGCCACTCGATTTCGGCAGGGCTAGACTATCCCGGCATTGGCCCCGAGCACGCTTGGCTGCGCGATTCAGGACGCGTGGAATACACCGCTGTCACCGATGAAGAGGCGCTGGAAGGCTTCCAACTTCTCTGCCGCACCGAGGGAATTATTCCTGCGCTTGAGCCCAGCCATGCGCTGGCTGCCGTGGCGAAACTCGCTCCGCAATTGGATGCTGACAAGATCATCCTCATGAACCTATGCGGACGCGGCGATAAAGACATCTTCACCGTGGCTGAAAAGCTAGGAGTGGAGATGTGAGTTTATGCCTTGCCCTTCAAAAGTCCTCTTACCTTCAAGGGAAATAAGCCAATGACCCTTGTCGTAATGTCTCGCCTTGAATCCGCCTTTTCGCGGCCCCAAGCCGCGCTCGTCGCCTTCATCACCGCCGGTGATGGCGACACCGCAGCCAATCTCGATGCGCTGGTTGCAGGCGGCGCGGATGTGATCGAGCTGGGCATGCCCTTCACCGATCCAATGGCCGATGGCCCCGCAATCCAAGCGGCCAATTTGCGTTCACTCGGCGCAGGGACAACCACGGCAGACGTTCTGCAGATTGCAACCGACTTCCGTGCGCGCCATCCAGATGTGCCCCTCGTGCTGATGGGCTATGCCAATCCGATGATCCGCCGCGGGCCTGAATGGTTCGCTGCCGAAGCCGCAAAGGCAGGCGTCGATGGCGTGATCTGCGTCGATATTCCGCCTGAGGAGGATGATGCACTCGGCCCTGCCCTGCGCGACGCCGGTATTGCGCCCATCCGCCTCGCTACACCAACCACCGATGCGGCACGCTTGCCCCAAGTGCTCGAGGGGTCTGGCGGCTTTGTCTATTACGTCTCGGTCGCAGGGATCACTGGCAAACAGCAGGCCGCGACGGCCTCAATTGCAGAGGCTGTTGCTCGCTTAAAATCCGCCACAGATATACCCATCGCAGTCGGTTTCGGCGTGCGCACTCCTGAACAGGCTGGCGCCATCGCCAAACATGCAGATGGCGTGGTCGTGGGATCAGCCTTGGTGGAACTTGTCGGCGAGCATGGCCAAAACGCGCCTGCAAAGCTAGAAGAGCTAACCAAATCACTGGCCGATGCTGTTCACTCAGCTCGCTAAAGGACTTAAGCTATGAACTGGTTCACCCGCGTTCGAAACACGATTGGCTTTGCGGAGAAGCGCTCGACTGAAAAAGACCTTTGGGTCAAATGCAAGAATTGCCAAGAAATGCTCTTCGCGCAGGAATATGAAGAGAATCTGTCCGTTTGCCCTCGCTGCGAGCACCACGGGCGGATCAGCGCCGATGCGCGGCTGGCTTTGTTGCTGGATGCGGGCTTTGACGTGCTCGAACAGCCCAAGGTCAAGGAAGACCCGCTCAAGTTTAAAGACTCGCAGAAATATACCGACCGGTTGAAGGCTGCGCGCGCGAAGAACCCGCATGCCGATGCTTTCTCTGTCGGGTCGGGCGCGATTGACGGGCGCGATGCTGTCGTCGGCGTTCAGGATTTCGGCTTTATGGGCGGATCGATGGGCATGGCCGTGGGCAATGCCTTTTGCGCCGGTGCAGAGCGGGCTTTGGCGCGCAATTGTGGCTATATCGTCGTCACAGCGGCGGGCGGTGCGCGGATGCAGGAAGGTATCCTCTCGCTGATGCAAATGCCCAAGGCGACGGTGATGACGCGGAGGCTAAAAGAGGCGGGCCTGCCCTATATTGTGATCCTCACCGATCCGACCACCGGCGGCGTAACGGCGAGCTATGCCATGCTGGGCGATATTCAAATTGCGGAACCGGGTGCACTTATCGGTTTTGCCGGACAGCGCGTGATTCAAGACACTATCCGCGAAAAATTGCCCGAAGGGTTCCAGCGCGCCGAATATCTCCACAAGCATGGCATGGTCGATATGGTGGTAAAGCGGCACGATCTTAAACGCACGCTCGCGAATCTGCTCGATTATTTGGAGCCGGCGCAAAGCGACGCCGCTTAGGCCCTACCCCATGCGTGACTTCGGAAATTCCGATGATCCGCGGGTGCAGAGGCAGCTCGACCGGCTGAGCGCGCTTTCGCTGGCCACGGGCCGCGTTGATCTTGCCACAATCACGCAATTGATGGAGCGGCTTGGCAATCCCCAAGATCGCTTGCCGCCCGTTTTCCACGTTGCGGGGACGAATGGAAAGGGCTCAGTCTGCGCCTTCCTGCGCGCTATATTGGAAGCTGATGGCAAGCGCGTCCATGTGACCACATCGCCGCATTTGGTGCGCTATAACGAACGGATCAGAGTGGCTGGCGAGCTGATTTCTGACGAGCGATTGGCGATAGTGCTGGAGGAGGTGTTTGATGCTTGCGAAGGCCTCTCACCCAGTTTCTTCGAGATCACAATTGCCGCTGCTTTCCTCGAGTTTTCGCGCGTTCCAGCCGATGCCTGCGTGGTCGAAGTGGGGCTAGGCGGAAGGCTCGATGCGACGAACATCCTAAAGGCAGACGTCTTGGCCACATGCGGAATTGCAGCGCTGGGGATCGATCATGAGCGATTTCTGCTCGCACCCGAAGATGGCGCACCGACCGAGCCGATGGCGCGCATCGCGTGGGAGAAAGCGGGAATCGCGAAGGAAGGCGTGCCGCTGGTGACGATGGGCGCGCTGCATCCAACGGAGTGCCGTGAGCAAATTCGCATATGCGCACGCCAATCAGGTGCCGAACTCGTCGAAATGGAAGAATTGGACATACCAGAAACGCTCGGCCTCAAAGGTGCACATCAAGCGCAAAACGCTGCCTTGGCAGCGGCAATGCTGCGCCATCAGTCCGCGCTCATCATTGACGAAAATTCCATCCGAATGGGACTGACACAAGTGCAATGGCCTGCGCGCATGCAAGCCCTTGCGCAAGGGCCGCTTACTGCGCATGTGCCGCGTGCGTCCATCATCTTTGATGGTGGGCACAATGCCAATGCAGCACGCGCGATTGCTGCCCATTTCAAGGCGCATGACATCAAAAACATCCATGCCGTTATGGGCGTCCTCAAGGCCAAGGATGCTCAAACGATGCTGGATGAGCTGGCGCCCTATATCGCCGAATTTACCGCAGTGCCGGTTTCAGAGCATGACCATTATGCTCCGGTTGAACTGGCCGCGGCCGCTAAAGTAGCCGGAGTAGCGCAAGTGCACACCGCACCTACAGTTGAAGCCGCTGTCGCCGCTATCGGGCAGGCGGAGCTTGAACGTCCCGGGTCATATTATCCCTCGTTCGGCGGGACCATCCTCATCGCTGGCTCGCTATACCTCGCGGGCGAAGTGCTCAAAGCGAACGACGAAGTGCCAGATTAAGTCTGTTCCGGTTCTGGTGGAGGGGCATTCTTATTGGCGTTCTTGCCGCCCTGCCGCCACCACTCGATCACACACAGCATCACAGCAAACAACCCGATCAGCGTGGTGAGAATAAAGACATCGAAATAGCCGCGCTCTTCGATCATTTGTCCCAAAGCTGGCCGCCCCAAAGTGCCCACCAGCAGGGTGAGCGAGGACAGAAGCGCATATTGAACCGCCGAATATCCCTTGGCCACAATGCTCGACAGATAGGCCACGAATGCAGCGCCCGCGACACCAACCGCAATATTCTCCATCCCGATAGTCAACATCAGCTTGGAAAGCCGCTCATCCGCCCCGAACAGGCTGGTGAGCCATGTGAAACCAATCGCATCGCTGGCTGCCTGCATGCGCGCGCCTCCAATCGCCAGATCAGCGTAAAGCAGGTTCGTCAGCGCCGCGATAAGAGCACCCAAAGTCAAAGTCGTCATCCGGCCGATCATAGTGAGCAATGCGCCGCCCAAGGCCAGCCCCAAAAGCAACGCGCCTACGCCGAAGAACTTTGATGCGATGGCCACTTCATCCTTGGTGTATTCAAGTTCGCCCAGATAGAATGGGTAGGCAAAACTGCCCCAGATGGCGTCGGTAATCCGATAGGTGAGCACCAGCGCGATGACCAGGATCGCAGCCCAGCGCAGCCGCCCAATAATCTCGGCAAGCGGAAGGATCAAAGCGCGATAGCCATGGTCGAGCGCCGTGTCCCAACCGCTTTGCGCAGGGGTCGTCTCGGTCAAAACATGTTTGCCCTTTTTGCGCATGCTTTCCAGCCATGCTGCGATGATGCCCGGAATGACGACCGTCGCGATCACGACCAGCGGCCCCATCTGGCTAACGAAAGCAGTGGAATCGGGCCGCGCGTCTGGATCGGAATTGAGCGAGCGAATCATAAAGACAAGCACGGTCACAAGCGCCCAGAGCCACAAAGCGCCAACCGCGCCCAAGGCCGCCGCACGGGTTTTGGGATTGATTTGTCCAGGCTGCCTTAGTGTATCAAGGTTCTCTTTTTCTGCCTCAACCGCCTCGGCGCTGCGTTCAGCATCGGGCGCAAACAGTCCCAAAAAGCCCACGACCAGCAATATACCGCCCATAGAAGCGTAGACCGCTGGCCACCCCATGCGCTCTGCCATGAAAAGCGCCAGTGCGCCGCCGACTAGCGCTGCGATCCGGTATCCCATTTGATAGACAGTGGAGAGAATATCGATGGTTGCGACATTGTCAGCCACATCCACCCGCCAAGCATCAATCACTACATCCTGCGTCGCGCTGGCAAAAGCGCCAATCCCAGCGAGCAGAGAAAACCAGCCAAGCGCGCTCAGCGGATTGAGGAATGACAGCACGACCAAAATCGCGCCCAGCATCAATTGCGCCGTCACAATCCACTGCTTGCGCTTACCCAGCCTTTTCAGAAGCGGAATATCCACCCGGTCAAGCGCAGGCGACCACAGGAATTTAAAGGCATAGGCCAGCCCGATGAGCGAGAACACGCCCATTGTCTCAACATCGACCTCCGCATCGGTCAACCAAGCGTATAATGTGCCAAGCAACAAAGCGTAAGGAAGTCCCGCTGCAAAGCCGAACAGCAGCATATACCCTGTCTTGCGATTGCTGACGGCCAAGCCCAGCGCCTTAAGCGATGACTTCTTCTCTTCCGCTTGCGCCTTAGCCATTGACTGCTCGTCCTTCCCGTATTCCCAAATCTCTGGCACACTAGCGCTGGGAAGAGGAAATAGGAACGGCGCGATGAACGCATCCACAACCAATGCTGGCAAGAAGCAGATAATTGGGCAGAAACCGACTTCTGGACAGCTCGCCCTTGCGGAAATGATTCGCACTGGCGGGACCCGCAGCGCTGACACAATATCAACTTTGCCCGTCAGCCACTACACTTGCCCCGATCACTTCGCTCAGGAGAAAGCGGCGCTGTTTGATCGCCTCCCGCAAGTTCTGTGCGCGTCTGCGCTCTTGCCCGAAGCTGGTATGGCCGTGCCCCATGATGCAACCGGACGACCTCTGCTGATAACGCGCGACACGGATGGGAATGCGCATGTGTTCTTGAACGTATGCCAGCATCGCGGCACGCGGCTGGTCGAGGGCGGCGAAGTGCAATGCGCAAAGCGGCTCGTTTGCCCCTATCACGCTTGGACATATCGGCTTGATGGCAAGCTGCTTGCCCTGCCCCGGCCAGAGACTTTTCCCGGCCTCGACAAAAGCGAGCATGGTCTGGTCGAATTGCCCAGCCACGAATCCGGCGGGCTAATCTGGTTCGCGCCGGAAGAGAGTGCCGATTTCTCAGATGCAGCCAAGATCGGCGAGGATATGAGCGCATTCGGCGCAGACAACCACGTCCTTTTCCGCCGCAAACTTCACATGGTGAAAGGCAATTGGAAGCTCATCATGGATGCTTTCCTTGAAAGCTATCATGTCACGCGCCTCCACGCGAACACCATCGGGCCGTTCTTCAAAGATGGCGTCACCAGCGGCGACACCGTGGGGCCGCATCATCGCAGCGCCGTTGGCAGGCTGGAGGAGATGGAGAGCATTGACCTCACAGATATGCATCAACTGCGAAGCGTCATCACCTTTGCCTATCAGCTCTTGCCGGCAACGGTGATCGTGCCCAGCCCTGATTATATCAATGTGATGGTGCTAATGCCGCAAGCGCATGATCTGACGCTGGTGGAAGATTTCATGCTGATCCCAGAAGAGCCCAAGACGGATAAAGCGCGCGATCATTGGGAACGCAGCTGGAATTTGCTCGATGGCGGCGTTTTTGCCTCAGAAGACTTCCGCGCGGCTGAGCTTGGCCAGCAAGGGTTGGAGTCAGGCGCAATAGAGCATTTGACGCTTGGCACATTGGAAAGCGGCATCGCTCATTTCAGCGAGACGGTCGCACAAGCATTGCGCGCGGCACAATGAACGCCTAGGCGCGGCATCTATGCCGAAATCAGAACGTCAGGAAGGTCGCCCAGAGGGCGAACGGATCGCCAAATTGCTCGCGCGGGCCGGTGTCGCCAGCCGCCGCGAGGTTGAGCGGATGATCTCCGATGGGCGCATTGCGCTTGCGGGCAAGGTGATCGAAACCCCTGCGACATTCCTAGAAAGCCTGCGCGGGATTACCGTCGATGGGAAACCCGTTGGCAAGGCGGAGCCAACGCGCCTTTTTGCTTTTAACAAGCCCACCGGATTGCTGACGGCAGAGCGCGATTTCTCTGGCCGTGCGACCATTTACGATGCGCTGAAAAACGCTTTACCCAAGGGAACGCCGCGACTGATGCCGGTCGGGCGGCTCGACAT
>CALLIO010000295.1 GCA_938009055.1 uncultured Altererythrobacter sp. | reverse complement strand
AGCGCGCGCAATGGCGGCACAGCGCGCCAATGCATCAGGGGATGAGACGCTGTCGCTCGTGCGGGAATTGATCGTCAACGGACAGACGGGCGAAGCGCTCAACCGCTCAGAACAATTCTGGCGGCGCTATGCCGGATCGGCTGATGCATCCAGCCTCGCAGGAGACGCGCAATTGGTACGCCGCAATGTGGAGGCAGCGCTAGAACGTTATGAAGCATCTGCCAAGGTTCGCCGTCCGTGGCATCTCGCCCGGCGGATGATCCTGACCTATCGCGCGCTTGGCCAGAATGAAAAGGCTGAGGCGCTTGTGGCGCAATATCTCCAAGGCGATCCCGGCAATGTCGAGGCGACGAGCTTGATGGCAACCGCTCTTGCCGATGCGCAAAAGTGGAGCAGTGCGGCCTTGCTGCTCGATCACGCAATGGCGCAAGGCGGCGCGAGAGATCCCAACCTGATTGCTCTGCGCGCGCGGGTCGCCATGGCGCTGGGCGATAAGGAAGCGGGATTGCGCTTTGCAAGCCAGGCCTATGCCATGCAGCCGGCAAGCCCCATCACCGCGAACATACTGGTGCTGGCCCGCAATTCGTCTGGCCAGGAGGCTGCGGCGACAAACTACCTCGCTGCAAAAGCCCGCGTGCTCGGCGCGAACTGACACTATCGACAAATCGGAAGCGAGCGGGCAGGGCACGCAGCTGATGCGCTCCTTCGTTGCCAAATTTTCCGACCCGATGATCGTGATGTTGCTGATGGCAACAGTGCTGGCGAATATCTGGCCGGCAATTGGTGAAGCGCGCGAGGCGGCACAGCAAATCGCCAATGTCGGCGTATTTGTGCTGTTCCTCGTCAATGGAATGCGGATCCGGCGCAGAGAAATCTTGAAAGGCTTTGCCAATTGGCGCTTCTTTCTACCGCTCATGCTATGGGTATTTGGCGCGATGGCTGTAGCAGGGCTGGGCATATCCCACGCAGCGAGCTTTGTTCTTGATCCCAAGATTGCGCTGGGCTTTCTGTTCCTCGGCTGCCTTCCTTCGACGATCCAATCAGCAACCAGCTACACCACGCTTGCCGGCGGGAATGTGGCTTTGTCTGTGGTGGGAGCAGCGCTAATCAATATTGTCGGCGTGTTTGTGACAGCGCCGCTGTTCGCGATGCTGGGCGGCGGGGCAGTGGCTGATCTGGGCAGCGAAGTGATTATCCGCATCGGGCTGATACTCATCCTTCCCTTTATGATCGGGCAGGCGGTGCAGGGATGGACTTTTGATTGGGTGAGCGAGCGCAAGGCAAAGATCATCTGGCTCGACCGGATCGTGATTGCGATGCTGGTCTATGTCGCCTTTTCAGGCGCGATTGAGCAGGGGCTCGCCAGCAAGTTCACTTTTGCCAGCGCCGCCTTCCTTTTTGCGATTACTGGAGGCTTCATGCTCGCAGCGAATGGAGCAGCCTGGATTACCAGCGGCATGCTTGGCTATCCGCGCGGCGACCGCATCGCTTTCCTGTTTGCAGGGGCGCAAAAGAGCGTTGCCATCGGCGCTCCTATGGCCGCGATATTGTTCACGCCCGAAGTCGCCGGTTTTGTGATTGCGCCGCTACTGCTCTACCATTTGCTGCAATTGATCCTTGCCGCACCATTGGCTGGGCATTTCAATCAGGCGGACTAGCAAGCTCGCGTCTATTGTGCCTGAGCGACCACCAAAAGCTTAACCCGATCAGCACAGCGCCGATCAGCCCCGTAATCGTTTCCGGGATGTGGTAGCGCGCGGAAACCAGCATGATAACTCCCAGCACGATGATCGCCCAAAACGCCCCATGTTCTAGATAGCGATAGTGGTTCAGCGTGCCTGCCTTCACCAGATGGATGGTCATGCTGCGCACAAACATCGCGCCGACTGACAGCCCAAGCGCGATGATGACCATATTGTTCGATAGGGCAAACGCGCCGATCACTCCATCAAAGCTGAAGCTGGCGTCGAGCACTTCGAGATAGAGAAACCCACCAAGACCGCTGCGCACGATCTCTCCAGCGGCTTTCTTGCGCGCCTCGCGCTGTTCGATGATCGCGCCAAGCGCATTGACGCCGATAAAGGTGATAAGGCCGAGGATAGCGGCGGTAAGGAAGGTTACTTGGTCAGCGCCCGATAGAAGGGTCGAAATGCCATAAACGAGAGCGAGGACGCTTCCGATCTCAACCGCTGGAACGCTGGAAAAGCGTGAAATTCCGCTCTCAAGCGCCTTGATCCAATGCACATCCTTTTCCTCATCAAAGAAGAATGTGAGGCCAACCATCGCCAGAAATGCGCCGCCAAATCCGGCGATGCCAATATGTGCGCCAGCAACGATTTCCTCATAGCGTTCTGGGTTGTTGAGCGAGAGGTCGATAGCCTCAATCGGCCCAACATTGGCGGCAATCGAGACAATCGCGATGGGGAAGACGATGCGCATTCCGAACACTGCGATCAGTATCCCGATCGTGAGGAAGCGCTGCTGCCAAACCGGGTCCATTTCGCGCAGGACGGTGGCATTCACCACGGCATTGTCAAAGCTCAACGATACTTCAAGGATCGAAAGCACGAACACGATCCACAAAATGCCAAGTGTTGCCGTGACCGAGCCCGTGCTTGCCCAGCCATACCATCCGGCCAGCACAAAGCAGAATGCAGTGAATGCCAGCGAGAAGCTGTAGTGACGCAGAAGTGTTTGCATGAGGCCTATTTCTTGGGCTGGTAGGTCTGGTCAGCGGTGGGGAAGGCGCGGGTGCGCACTTCCTCGGCATATTGTGCGACCGTTTTGTCGATGACTTCGGCGATATTTTCATAGCGCTTTACGAAGCGGGGAACACGCTCGAACATGCCGAGCATATCTTCAGTGACAAGAACTTGTCCGTCGCATTGCGCAGAAGCGCCAATGCCGATTACGGGAATTTCCAGCGATTGCGTCAGCGATATCGCAATCGGTTCGATCACGCCTTCTGCCACAACTGAAAAGGCGCCAGCATCCTGCACTGCCTTGCCGTCGCGCATGATCTTCTCATGCTCTTCCTGACTACGTCCGCGCGCGGCATATCCGCCCAGAACGTTGACCGCTTGCGGGGTAAGGCCGACATGCGCCATTACCGGAATGCCGCGGTTGGTGAGGAAGGAAATGGTCTCTGCCATCGCCTCGCCGCCTTCCAACTTCACCGCTGCGCAGCCAGTGTCGGCCATGATCCGGGCTGCAACTTCGAACGCTGTTTCGGGGGATGCTTCGTAAGCACCGAACGGCATATCGACGACAACAAGGCTGTGATAGCTGCCGCGCACAACGGCTGCGCCGTGATTGACCATCATATCGACCGTGACCGGCAGGGTGCTGTCGAGCCCGTAAATCACTTGGCCCAGCGAATCCCCGACCAACAGAATGTCGCAATGCGCATCAAGCAATTGTGCCTGGCGCGCAGTGTATGCGGTGAGCATCACTAGCGGCTCTTTGGTCGTCCCATCCTTCTTGTGATCGCGAATGCGCGGAACGGTCAGGCGCTTCCTTGGCTTGGGCGTGGGCGTAGCGCGGCTTGTCGAAGTATCGAGCTGAAAGGTCGTAGACATGGCTGCTCTTTACGGCGCGAACGGGTGAAAGGCAAAGCTTTGGCGTTTACGCAGCGGTTCTTTCGTTGCATGATCGCGCGATTATTGGCGCTTGGAAGACGGGCGCGCGGGGAAGAGAGAATTCATTTATGGCAGGTGCAGCTTCACAGGGACGCGAAGGCTGGTCCTCGCGCACGGCGTTTATTCTGGCAGCGGTAGGCGCGGCTGTTGGGCTGGGCAATGTCTGGCGCTTTCCTACGCTTGCGGGTGAAAATGGAGGCGGCGCGTTTGTGCTGTTCTACATTGGCTGCGTGTTTCTGCTCGGCCTGCCTTTGGTGATCTCCGAGATTTTTATCGGCAAGGTCGGTCAGGATAGCGCAGCAGGTTCAATCCGGAAGGTTGCGCAAAAATCGGGCGTTTCCACCGCTTGGTCTGGCTTTGGCACTTTGGGCGTGCTGGCATCCTTCCTCATTTTGTCCTTCTATTCAGTCGTTGCAGGCTGGGTGCTCTATTATGTCGGCGTGATGGGCGCAGATTTCGGCAGCGCTTTGTTTAGCGGCGATCCCTTGCGCGGGGCATTGGTCGGGGAAAGCCAGGAAGCAATCCAAGGGCGAATGGGTGATCTGTTCGCCAATCCTTGGTTGCTGCTCACCATGCATGCGGTCTTTATGGGTGTCACTTTCCTTATCGTGGCGCGCGGCATTGGTTCAGGGATTGAGAAGGCTGCGACGATTTTGATGCCGGCCTTCTTCGTGCTGCTGATCGGGATCACGATTTACGGCGCATTTGCAGGCAATATGGGCGATGCACTGGCGTTCTTGTTCACACCTGATTGGTCGAAATTGACCCCGCAAGTGATGAACACGGCACTGGGCCAAGCCTTGTTCTCCCTGTCACTGGGCGTGGCAGCGCTGATTACCTATGGCTCTTATATCAAAGGGTCGGGAGGGTTGGGGCCAACTTCGCTGACCATCGCCTTTGCTGACACCGGCGTTGCGCTGATCGCAGGCTTGATGATTTTCCCGATTGTGTTCGCGGTGGGTCT
>CALLIO010000294.1 GCA_938009055.1 uncultured Altererythrobacter sp. | reverse complement strand
TGGAATTGCTGGCATTTCCGAGTGAAGGTCACATTCCGCATTACCGCCAGGCAGAAAGTGTGGCCAAGTTGATTGCACATATGGCCAGCGATCCGCTGCCAGAACCAGCTAGCTAGCCTTTTAGCGGCAGCTTATGGGGTGAAAGCGGACACCGTACTAGGCGCCAGACAAGAGTTCAGGCTCTAAAAGGCAATGCGTAGAAAAAACTGCCCAGCGAGATGATCATAGTCGCCAGCTGCGAAAGTCGTTGTTCCGCTTGCTCCGATGTTCACATTACCAAAGCTCTGAGAAAGACTGGCTTCGAGGCGGCCATAATCGCGGTCTGGAGCTTGCACTGACGCTGTGCGGACAAAGTCCGGCAAGGTGATGAGTGAAGTGCTGATCTGCTGTGTGCCGCCGTCAATGCGAGCATGGTAAAAGGCGCCGATACTCGCATCCAATCCCATAACTCCCATTAGCGCGCTTGCCCCAAACTCTGCGAAAGTTTTGGATAGCGAACCTTCATTCACCGATTGCGAAAGGCCGGTGGCACCAGTTTCATCGAAGGCGTCAAATTCAGCTCGGGAATAGCCAAGCCGCAATGTTGGCCGCATACTGACAGCGGGAACTAAGCTAAACTCGCGCGATGCCTCTGCAATCGCTGCAAAGCTGTCACCATCGGTCTCTGCCATGCTTAGCTGACCGGCCACACCAGTGCTTCGGCTTAAGTTGTCATAGGAATCAAATCCGTAACTCAGCGAAGCAGCAAGTTCCAAGATCGGTGTTTCAACCGATGCGAATGCACCAAAATTCACACTGCGCTTGTCAAATCCACCGGAAATGAAATCAAAATCGACATCCAAATCTGTATATCCAACTGACACACCCACGGTTAGATCGGTTGGACCGCTCCAGCCCAATGCGAGCTTGGTTGACGGCCCGTCCGCTTCATACCCTGACGCAAATATATCGCGGTCGCGGCGGAACCGCTCATAGCCAGCATAGCCTGCCAACCAAAGGCCATCGCCGGTCTGGCCGAGCGCTTCCCGCGCATAGTTTTCTGTTCCAGACCGGCCAAGCTCACCGATGGCTGGAACAGTGCGCGGAGCATTAACGGTGTCAGCTAGGAAGGCTGCTGAGATTTCGTGCCCGCGGGCGGTTGGAAAGAACGGGTCCCAGAATAGAAATTGATCTTGAACCGACCTGTCTGCGTTTACGCAAGTGGGCACAAGCGAGCATGGATTAGACACGTCCGTGAAGCCATACTTGCCGGGATCTCCGACAATATCGTTGATCAAAGTGAAGCTGTCCGCAACGATTAGGGTGCTGCCGCGTGTGTCCAGTTCTGATAGGGCTGCGTTGAGCGCAATGTTGGTGGTGGAGGAGAACAAAGTCGCTAGTTGCACACCAGACAAGCCTCCCGCGCGTGCGGCAGGAGTTTGTCCGATGTTAGGCAGATTGGAGACGAGTACGGTGCCAGCGCCTGCGCTTAGCAGTTTTTGTGCAGATGCGGCTGTATTGATGGCATTTGCCTGAGCGCCTGAAATGACGATTTGCAGGGCTTGATCCTGTGCCGGAGTGGTCAAGGCGATTGTGTTCAATGCCAAAGCGGCATCATTGCCTGATGCATAAAGCAGCATGAAATCGTCTTGTCCCAAGGGGCCAGAAGCTGCGAGAAAGTCGTCCACCTGCGAGGCAATATCGAAATCGTTTAGCGGGGTAAGGCCGCGGCCAATCGGCCCAGGTATGGAACTGCCATTGCCAAGCAATATTCCTCCGGCGAGCGACACAGGCAATTGATCGGAAAATGCGTTGCCGACGGCATTATGCTGGATATCTGTGAGATCGAAATCGAGCAGGTCGGGCAGTAACTCTGCAGCGGTAGGGCCATTGGAATAGCGGTTCCCATCTCCCGGCGGCGACGCAGGAAAGTTGGTGTCGAAATTGGTTCCGTCTTGATCGTTTGCGTCCTCCAAAATGCCCGGGATGTTCCCCGGATCAGCGATATTGTCGCCGAACGAACCATAAGTTTGCGCGCTGGCGGTCTGCGCCGCGAAAGCCAGTGCGAGAACGGATGCCATTGTGACCAATTTCGTTGCAGTTTTCATCTCAATCAACCTCATGCTGAGTTCCCAACGGGAGCTATTTCAATTGCTTGCAGAGGAAGCTTTGATCTTGGTGCACTGGATAGTTGAGTGTGTTCCACATCTGCAAATTGAGAAGGAGTTGTCAGGAGCGGCCTGACACTCAGACGCTCTTTTACTCATAGAATTCTATGCTCAAGCTTCTTAGGATCGTTGAAGACAACCTCTGCTGCCACCCGCTTGATCTCTATTTCAGGATGCTCTTAGATCCAGTTTCAGAGGGTTGATTGTACGAATTCGCCACAAGACCAAAGTAAATTGATCTGACAACACAGTCCGCAAATGCGTCGATAGCTGACCGACAGCTTTGAGTAGTCGAGCTGCTGTTAGTGGCCTCTTCCCCCCATTTTCCTACATCACGCGGCTCCACTATGCTCCTGCGCTCGCTCTTTCCCATTGTTGATGCTGTTGCGCCTTCCCATTCAGGCAGGCACGCGAACCAAAACGAAAAAGCCCCGCCGATCAGCGGGGCTTTCGTGTTTTCGGGCACATCTTCTGCAAATACATATCTGCGCAAACCACCCCGTATGTGCTTCATCAACTTGCATTTCCTGCAAGCGAGGCAAAAGCGGGGTTGGCGCGCGGCTTAGCCCCCGCCAGCAGGGTCGCCAAACAGATCGGGGATCGAAGCGTTGACCACCCCGCCGTCCACGGTCAACGTCTCGCCAATCACATAATCGCCTGCGCGGCTGCACAGATAAATCGCCGCTGCGGCCATGTCTTCAGGCGACCCAATCCGCTTAGAGGGGATATGCGCGGCCGATGCCTCAGGAGCGTGTTTGGCCGCCTTGTTCATTTCTGACGCGAAAGCACCCGGCGCAATCGAGGTCACAATGATATTGTCCCGAATGAGGCGCGCCGCCATCCGCCGCGTCAATTGGATCACGCCGGCTTTAGACGCCTGATAGGCATAGGTTTCCCAAGGATTGATCCGTTGCCCGTCAATCGATGAGACATTGATAACCTTGGCCGGATGGCCGCTATTGCCCCCTGCTACCAGCAGGTTGTGCAGTTTCTGAGTGAGGAAGAACGGACCCTTTACGTTCAGATCCATCGTGCGGTCCCAGCCTGCCTCGTTAAATTCGAGATAGTCCTGACCCCATGCCGCGCCGGCATTGTTGATGAGGATATCGAGCTTGTCTTCTGCCTGTGCCATTGCATCGGCCAGCGTCTGAACGCCGTCCATTTGCGACAGGTCAGCCGGAATGCCGATCACTTTGTCAGCGCCAAATTCGTCAATCGTCTCCTGCATCTGATCGACTTTGCGCGCGGAGATGTAGACTTTGGAGCAGCCTGCCGCCAGCAGCCCTTCGACGAACATCTTGCCGATCCCGCGCGACCCGCCTGTGACCAGCGCAACGCGCCCTTCAAGGCTAAAGAGTGATTGAATATCCATTGTGATTCTTCCTTTCTCTCACGGCAAATCGGCTGCGCCAATTGCCTCCGAGGGGCGGCCAAAGGGCCGGCGGCCAGTCGGCCTTGCGGTCTGGCAAAGCCAGCCCGACCCCAATTAATATCCGCTCAGTTCAGCAACGCGGTTCGCATGGAAATAGGCATCGCCCAGAAATTCCTGCAAGGCCCGGTCACGCTTCATATAAAGCCCGATATCATATTCATCGGTCATCCCGATGCCGCCGTGCATTTGCACGCCTTCGCGCACGGCCAGCCCTGCTGATTTGGCGACTTTTGCCTTGGCAACACTGGCCATCAGATCGGCCTGCTCACTGCCTGCATCAAGCAATTGCGCCGCCTTGATCGTCGCGGCCCGCGCGATCTCAACTTCGGAATAGAGGTG
>CALLIO010000293.1 GCA_938009055.1 uncultured Altererythrobacter sp. | reverse complement strand
TTGCCGCCATGCTGCGCGATCAATTGGCGCAGAGGCGCAGCCATTGCGAACAGCTCCGGCCGCAAAATCTCGCATTCAGCGAGGTTCATAATTTTGTGCGATCCAGACGCTTTAAAGCCCAACACTGCGCCCTTTTGCGTGCGGGTTGCGTGGAAGGTGGCGCGGCGGCGGCTTTGCGGCGGCGAGAGGTGCGTTGGCAGCAGCTCAGCAGGTTCAAGCGACTGACTGTTCGCAGCAAACAAAACGCGCTCGGTCACAAACCGGGTCAGCGCATCATCATCCGCATTTTGCAATGTGCATCCGCCGCATTGCGAAAAATGCTGGCAGGGAGCCTCTTGGAAATGCGGGCCGCGTTCGATTGTGCCGTCTGAGAGGATAGTATCGCCCGTGACGGCACCCTGATGGTGAGCGCCCGATGCAGTGACGCCGTCGCCCTTCGCAGCGATGCGGATAATGTCTTCACCAGCGCTCATTGTGCCGCTCCCATCGCTGCTGAGACGTGCGCCGCCAAATCATCCGCAGTGATGGCCCGCCCTGCCAAGCGGGCAGCCTCGCCATGCAGCCACACAGCCTCTTGAGCCGCCTCAAATGCGTTAAGCCCGCAAGCCATCCGGCTGACCGCAATACCCGCCAGTACATCGCCGCTTCCCGCAACCGAAAGCCAGCTGGATGCAGGCGGAGCAATCGCGACCCTGCCATCGGGCGAAGCGATCAAAGTCTCCGGCCCCTTGGCAAGCACCACCATGCCGCTGGTCTGAGCCAATGCGAGCGCCCGCGATTGGCGATCAGGAGCAACAACGCCAAATGCCTTGCACAGCGCCTCCAGCTCTCCATCATGCGGCGTGGCGAGATAGTCGCCGCCATCAGCGAGCATTTCAGGGCGCACAATATGCAAAGCGTCAGCATCCAAGACCACGCGAGAGGATTGGCCGAGCGCGCTGGCAAGCCTTTCCTGCGCGACCTCATCACGGCCAAGTCCGGGCCCGATCAAAACAGCTGAAATTCGCTTATCGCTCAAAGCTTCTGCAAGCGGTTTTCCGCTCGTGACCAGACTTGGTGCCGCGCTGCGATTGCCCAGCTTCCCGAGCAATTTGACATATCCTGCACCCGCTCTTTGCGCTGCTTCGCTTGCCAGTAAAACCGCACCAGGCATCCCGCCGGCAATTACGCAAGCAAGCCCGCGTGTGTATTTGTGCGTGTCAGTAGGCGGAACGGGAATTGCAGGGCGCGCGATCAATTGCGCAGCGCCTTCGACCGCCTCAATCCCGATTGGCACGAGTTTAAGCGCACCCATTTGCGCGCGCACAGGCAGGCGAAAATGCGCTGGCTTCCATGCGCCCAATGCCAAGGTCAGATCATAATTGGGCAGCCCATCGCCCAGCAAAGCGCCGGTATCGCTCTCGACACCCGATGGCACATCCACTGCGACTGAAAACGCATGGCGCTCAGCCAAATCGCGCAGCAGAAGAGCGTGCTCGGCCTTTAGGTCGCGAGAAAGGCCCGAACCGAACAGGCAATCGACGAACACGCCGTCGTTAATCTGCGAGCCTGAGGTCGCAATTTCGCCCGAATAGAGTTTTGCGGCTGCGCTGGCCGCCACGGCCTTGACCGGCATCGGCGCGATCACTTGAACCGGCAGCCCGCGCTCTGCCAGAACCCGCGCAATCACATAGCCATCGCCGCCATTGTTTCCCGGACCGCATAGAACCGTAACGGCCCTTCCCGCTGCGATCCGCCAAATCCAATCCGCACAGGCCTGACCCGCGCGCTCCATCAATTCGCTTTCGGAAGAACCCGCATCGACCAGCGCCATTTCCGCCGCGCGCATTTGGGCGACGGTGAGTATCTGGCTGTTGCTCATTGGGTCTAGCTCACTCGCCGCTGCCAGCAATCGGCAGGACGTAGCGCGCATCATCAATCGACAGCAGCAGATTGTCGCCATCGCGATCTTGGACGAGCTCGCCCGCACCATCGGCCAGACCAATGCCCGAACCATCGGCGAGAAATTCGAACCGGCGGAAACTGCCATCGGGATGATGGACGATGAACTGCTCGCCATCGCCGCTGGTGATCCGCTCACCAATGCAATTGGGCCCCATTTCTGCGCCAGCGCCTATCGCGCATTGAATGGCTTGCCCTTCGGGTTGAGGCGAAACTTCGCCCGAGCAAGCCGCCAGCACAAGCGCAAAGCCAAGCGCGCTAAATATCCGCATAGACATGAGTTTCCGCAGCGCCGCCTGGATGGGTGAGCGCGCCTTTCACTGCTGGGCCAACATTTTGCGCATAGCGCCACAATGTACCCGATTGATAGTCATTGCTGCGCGGCTGCCATGCTTTGCGGCGTGCCTCGAGCACATCATCCGCGACGTTTAGATCGATTGTGCCGGCCTCTGCATCAATCGCGATCTCATCGCCGTTTTCAACCAGAGCGATCGGCCCGCCTTCTGCTGCTTCGGGGCCAACATGCCCGATACAAAAACCGCGCGTCGCGCCAGAGAAGCGGCCATCGGTAATCAGCGCAACCTTCTCGCCCATGCCCTGCCCGTAAAGCGCAGCGGTGGTTGAGAGCATTTCGCGCATTCCGGGCCCGCCCTTGGGCCCTTCATAGCGGATGATGATGACGCTGCCCTCGGCAATGTCGCGTTTCTCAACGGCGGCGAAGGCATCTTCCTCGCAATCAAACACGCGCGCAGGGCCGGTGAAGGCAAGCCGTTCCATCCCTGCGACCTTCACAATCGCGCCATCAGGGGCAAGCGAACCTTTAAGGCCAACAACCCCGCCCGTCGGCGTGATAGGCGCTTTCACATCGTAAAAGACTTTCTGATCGGGGTTCCAGGTGATTTCCTCGATATTCTCGCCCAGTGTCTTGCCAGTCACTGTCATTGGCTCTGGATCAAGGAAACCGCCATCGAGCAGCGTCTTCATGCCCATGTAAACGCCGCCAGCCTCGTGCATGTCCTTGGCGACATATTGCCCGCCAGGTTTAAGGTCAGCGATATAGGGCGTTGATTTGAATATCTCGGCGACATCGAACAGATCAAACTCAATTCCAGCCTCGCTCGCCATCGCAGGCAAGTGCAGCGCGGCATTGGTCGATCCGCCGGTTGCCGCCACCACGCGCGCGGCATTTTCAAACGCGGCTCTTGTGCAGATGTCGCGCGGGCGCAGGTTCTTCTCCAAAAGCACCATCACTTGCTCGCCCGCAGCGCGGGCGATCTCTTCGCGTGATTTGTAAGGAGCGGGCGCCATATTACTGTTTGGCAGACTTAACCCGATTGCCTCACCAACGCAGGCCATTGTGTTTGCAGTAAATTGTCCGCCACATGCGCCATGGCCCGGGCAAGCGACTTTTTCGAGTGCGATCAGTTCTTGCAAGGGGCAATTGCCCGCTGCGTGCTGGCCGACGGCTTCAAAGACATCGACGACTGTCACATCCTTGTCCTTGTGCGTGCCGGGCAGGATTGATCCGCCATAAACAAAGATCGAAGGCACGTTGAGTCGCAGCATCGCCATCATCATGCCGGGCAAGCTTTTGTCGCATCCGGCAAAGCCCACCAGCGCATCATAGCAATGGCCGCGCACCGACACTTCGACGCTGTCGGCTATCACTTCGCGGCTGACGAGCGAGCTTTTCATGCCCTGATGCCCCATCGCGATCCCATCGGTAACAGTGATCGTATTGAAGCGTCGCGGAGTGCCTCCGCCTGCGATCACCCCTTCACGGCAGATGTTCGCTTGCGGGTCGAGCGCGGTGTTGCAAGGAGCAGAATCATTGCCTGCACTCGCCACTGCCACGAAAGGCCGCTCGATCTCCTCCAATGTCATTCCCATCGCATAATAATAACTGCGATGCGGCGCGCGTTCGGGGCCCATGGAGACATGACGGCTTGGAAGTTTCATTTTATCGAAGCGTTTGGACATTTTCTTCCTGATCCTAGCGGTATTAGCGCAACGTCCCTGCCTTTAGTCGAGGCTGAGCGCAACCCTGCCCATCACATCGGCTATCAAATCGGCCCAGCGCGACTGGTCGGCGCGGCTGGTGATGAGATCTTGGCGCACCTCAAGAGCGCAGTAATAGCGACCATGCGCCTCTGCATGGCGGTTCATCGTCGCGTTTAGCTCAGTGCCCGAATAAGGCTGATTATCGCCGACATTTAGCCCCTGTTCGCTGAACAGGCGGATCGCATGGCGCGCGGCGCGGTCGTCTTGATTATACAACAATGCGCATTCCCACGGGCGCTCTTCATCTCTGGTGGCGAGTTTGGGCGTGAAGGAATGCAGCGAGATAATTAGCTTAGGCGCGGCTGCATCAAGCCACTCAGAAAGCGCTGC
>CALLIO010000292.1 GCA_938009055.1 uncultured Altererythrobacter sp. | reverse complement strand
TCACTGGGCGCATAATGCACCAGCGCCAGCCGCGCTTTGAGCTCGTCGGGGCAATGGGCAATGTGCTCAAGGATCGAATCGGCCACCGGCTTGGGCGATTTTCCGCCGGTCCAATAGCGCCCGTCCTTATCCTTATCCGGCATGCCGAGCGGTGATTTCGCATCCCGCCCCAACACAGCGGCAACTGCGCGCTCATATCCTGCGGCGACTTTCAAACCATCAAGCGCGGCGGGTAAACCCTTGCGCTGTTGCGCTTGCTTTTCGCGCGCATCACGGTCGCGGGCGAGGGCATGATATTCGCGCTCCACCCCTGCCAATTCCGCCTTGGCCGTGGCGAGCGCGCTGGCAGCTTCATCGCGCGCTTCCTGCAATTCTGCTTTGCGCGTGCGGCCATCCTCAAGCGCATTGCGCATTGTTTCAACGTCAGCGCTGGCCTTTTTTGCCGCTGCTAAGGCTTCGTCTAATGCGGCCTGCGGATCGCCAGCCTCAGCAATTTCGCGCCGCATCGCATCGCTGCGTTCAGCATCGCCTTTGAGCCGCGCAAGCCGCGTTTCGGCCTGCTCAATCTCTGCTTCGGCCACACGCCATTCCGCTTCGACCCCGGCCTGATCGGCTGTCGCCTTGGCCAGAGCGAGTTCGGCAGTGCGGCTGGCGCGCTCGCTATCCTCTGCCTTTTCGGCAAGGGCGGGGCGCAGTTTCTCGTCTTTTTCCAGAGCTGCAGCGCTGGCGACAATATCCTTCTCGAGCCGCGCCAAAGCATCGGCTGCATCATTGGCCAGCCGGTCTGCGCCCGCGCGATCTTCCTCAAGCCGTGCCTTTTGCCGGTCAAGATCAGCGAGGCGCTGTTCGGCAGCTTCGAGCTGGCTGGTCAGCGCCGCCATTCTGTGGCCATGCGCGCTGGCATCATCGCGCCTGTCGGCCAGTTCCTCGCGCGCTTCCGAGACCGCATGGGCGGCAATCGCTTGCGCCTTTTGCGCTTCTTCAGCGGCAGTTTGCGCGCCGGTCACACGTTCATCGGCAGCCTTCGCAGCTGCGCGCGCTTCATCCGCAGCAGCAGAGGCATCGCGCCAGCGTGCAAACAGCAGCCGCGCTTCGGTAATCTTGATCTGGTCGGAGAGTGTTTTGTAGCGCTCAGCCTGTTTCGCTTGCCGCCTGAGGGAAGCGATCTGGCTGTCCAGCCCGGCCATAATATCTTCAAGCCGGGCCAGATTGCGCTCGGTCTGGCGCAGCTTGATCTCGGCATCTTTGCGCCGCACATGCAGGCCGGCGATACCCGCTGCTTCTTCAAGCATTTGGCGGCGTTCCGCTGGCTTGGCGGCGATGACTTGAGCGATCTTGCCTTGGCTAACGAGGGCCGGCGAATGCGCGCCGGTGGCCGCATCGGCAAAGGTTAGCGCGACATCTTTTGCCCGCACATCCGATCCGTTGACGCGATAAGCGCTGCCTGCGCCGCGCTCGATCCGGCGGGTGACGACCAGCTCTTCATTCTCGTCATCAGCTGCGTGCAGAACCACTTCGGCAAAATCGCGTGGTGGCCGCGTTTCGGTGCCGGCGAAGATCACATCTTCCATTCCGCCTGAGCGCATCGATTTGGGTGAGTTTTCGCCCATCACCCAGCGGATTGCCTCAAGCAAATTGGATTTGCCGCAGCCATTGGGGCCGACTACGCCGGTTAGCCCCGGTTCCACACGCAATTCGGCAGGCTCGACAAAGCTCTTAAATCCGCTGAGCTTGAGCCTGCTTATTTGCATCCTAGTCGCTTACTCCCGATCCATTATGCGCCGCTTAGCGAGCTCCGGCGCGCTGGAGCATCGGTTCAAGCGAAGTCCAGCTTTGGTTGCCGATGTTCTGGCCGTTGAGGATGAAAGAAGGCGTGGAATTGATCCCCAGCTCGTTCGCCTGATCGGTGGAGCGTTTGGCAATCGCCTCAACCTCTGCACTATCGGCAAGACAGGTTTTGGCTTGATCGGCGCTGAGGCCGCGTGCTGCGAAAAACTCGATCAGATTGGTCCCTTCGGCAATCGCGACCATTCGTTCGCCGGTATCCATATTCTCAAGCCCTTGCGCGGTTTGCAGCCACTGATAGGCGGGCGGCACCAGATCGTTGAAGCTGGCCCATGCCTGATCGGAAAGCGGCTGCATGCTTTCCGGCGCGCCGCAGCGAACCATGGCGGCAATCGCCAGATCGACCGGATCGCGCACCAAATTGCGCAGTTCGAAACTCACGACGCCAGTGCTGACATATTTGGATTTCAGCGATTCGGCCGCCTGACCGGCAAAAGCTGCGCAGCCGCCGCAAGTGTGCGAGGCGTATTCAATCAGCTTGATCGGCGCATCAGGGTTGCCGACGATAAAGCCATTGCTGTCCGATACTGTGACCGTTTCGGTCCAGCTCGTGCCATCGGGCGCGGCAATCGCTTCGATCGCGTCCCCTTCAAGAGCCGCCTCGCCATCTGTCTCGCTGTCGCAAGCACTCAGCGTGAATGCCAATCCCAATGCAATCGAAGGTGCCAGCAGGCGCTTTGATAGTTTCATCTTGTGAGAATCCTTTCACTCGAATGACGGATGCTAGACGAGGGCCAATGGCCAGTGAACCGCATGGGGCAGCTATCCACAAGTCACCCCCTAAAATCCATCGAAAATGGCGTAAAATCTCGCCCTTTGAACCGAAAGGGGACGGTTATGGGCGCGGTTTGGCAGCAAAATGCGCTTCGAGACGCTCGTAAAGCGATGGCCAATTGTGAGTCCCTTCCAGCAATTGACCGTTCAAAGCGAAGCTGGGGGTGCCGGAAACACCCATCCGCTTGGCTTCCCCGATCGACTGGATCGCCAGCGTACGCGCGGCGTCGTTATCGGCAAGGCAGCGGTCGATTTCGATCCGTGAATAGCCCCGGCCCAGCATAATCGTATCCAGACCCAGATCGCTGGCAATGGCGCGGCGCGCGGCGGTGCGGTCGCTATTTTGCCAGCGCGTCCGCTGTGCCTGTGTCGCAGTCGAGGTCTTACTCAGCCATTTGTCTTGCTGGGCCATGAAGGTGGAGTGATTGAGCGGGAATTTCTTTGCCTCGCCGCAATGGGCAAGGACCGCCACCGTCCAGTCAACCGGATCGCGGATCACATGGCGCACTTCGACCGATACGCGGCCGGTTGGGATATAGACAAGCTTGAGCCGCGGATCGCCTTCTGCTGCAAAAGTCGCGCAATGCCCGCAAGTGTAGCTGACATATTCAGTGAGCTTTGCAGAAGCATTGGGATTGCCGATCAGATGGGCGCTATCCTTGCGTTCAATCTGAAGGTTCCAATTGACCTTTTTCGACTGGGCGCTCGCTTCGCCAGCTAGACTCAGCGCTGTGACGCTGGATGCGAGCGTAAGCGCGCCAGCCAAAAGGGCGGTTTTTGCAAAAGTCACGAGAGCTCAATCGTCCTTATTATTCTCATCTTTGTCGCCCATGCTGCGCGCAAGCGATTCCAGCACTGTGCGCAGTTCGGGATCGCCAATATCGCGCAGGCTGTCTCCCAGCTCCATCGGAATGGGTTTGAGCGACGGAGGCGGCTTGGGCTTTGCTTCAGCAGAGGGGGCCTTAACCTCGCCTTGCCGGATCTTGATCCGTGCCACAGCTTTATAGCCGAAAAAGCGGTTCACCCGCTCCATAATCTCCTCAGTCACTTGCTGGATCAGCGGAGCATGGGCGGGCACGACGACCAGCTGGAGGATGCCTTCTGATTTCTCGCCAGGAGGGAAACGGATCGCCTCTGGCGCGCACACTTTCGCGTGGGTCGGGCCGACAATCTCGGGCCAACGGGTGACGACATTGGACTGGACGAAGCCGAAACGCCGGAACGCCGTGCGCCCAACATGCGGCATCAGCTCGCCAACCGATTTGGCCGCACCGCCGCGCGGTCGCCGGTATTTGCTTCCAGCTTTCCTTGCGCGTTTCGCGATAGGTTTTGGCGTATCCCGTTCCATTGCGCGCGAACCAATGCCATAGGGCGCTCGTGACTGCCAGCGACAAGTCGATATCGAGCCAATTGCTCCACTGGTATGGCGCGCATGCGCGGACGCTGCCGTGGCGCAATCCGCCTGGCGCGGCGCGGCCCAGCGATCCGGCATGGCCTTACCGCGTGTGGCTGTCAGAGGTGATGCTCCAGCAAACGACTGTCGCGGCGGTGAAGCCATACTTTGCGAAATTCACCCGGACTTGGCCCACAGTTGAGGATTTGGCCGCAGCTGATGATGCTGAGATTATGAGCGCATGGGCGGGCCTTGGCTATTATTCGCGGGCTCGCAATCTGGCGAAATGCGCAAGGGAAGTCGCGGCCATGGGTGGATTTCCTGAAACCGAGGCGGAATTGCTCAAATTGCCCGGGCTGGGTGCTTACACGGCGGCGGCGATTGCCAGCATTGCTTTTGGAAAACGCGCCGTGGTGGTCGATGCCAATGTCGAGCGAGTGGTCGCACGGCTGGCGAATATCACCGAAGCGCTGCCCGCCGCGCGCAAAGCGATCCGCGAACAGACTGATGCGATAACGCCCGATGAGCGGGCCGGTGATTTTGCCCAAGCGAT
>CALLIO010000291.1 GCA_938009055.1 uncultured Altererythrobacter sp. | reverse complement strand
TCTACGCGATTGATCCGATGCTGACCGGCAAATACGATATGTCGCTGGGCGATCCGCGCCATCCGATTGTCAGCGCTTTGGTGCCGCCGGTCTTTGCGCGGTGGGGGCTGGCGCTGGAATTTGATCAGGGGCAACCGCATGGGCCGCGACTGATTGAATGGGAAGAGTTGCCGCTGCCAGTCTTGGCGGCGGGAAGCTTGGTAATCCTTAACGATGCCGATCCGCAGTTTGCCGGCAAATGCTCAATCACAGCAGATGGCGCGATTGCGCGCTGCAAAGTGGGCGAGGGGCAAGTGACCGTACTCGCCGATGCGGCCTTATTTGAACCGCGCGAAGGCAATGCTGAGGCGGAAAAGGCGCTCCGGCTGCTCTTCGCAAAGGCGCTTTCCTAACCACCCATTCTCCCAATCGGGGAAATTGCGGGAAACATGCGTGATCGCCCGACTCCGCAGCATTTTTGCACCCATTTTCAGCGAATTAGGGACGAACCCTAGGATCATTCAGCGTTTGGCAGCCGATGGCGTGAAGAAAATTATCACATAAAATCAATATAGTAACATCTTTTCCCGTGTTTTCCCGCAAAATGCCCTTCCATCCCCGTTCTCTCCGCGATATGTCCATCCTCCATCAGACATGCATCGTCGTGCTGTGCGTCGAATTTGGCGGCGCAAGCTGCCTGCGCCTGTGCGCAGTTGGCGGCGATGAAGTGATGGCGAATTGGGGAAGCGGCCTTTTGGGCTGGGGTTGGAGAGTTAAGTGTCGTTTGGAGGTTTCAGCGGACAGGCCTATTCGCCAGCGGGCGATAAGGGTCGGTTTGTGCTTCCGCCGCTCTTTCGCAAAGCTGTGAAAGAGTCGAGCGAGGGGCGCGTGCTGTGCCTTGCCAAGCACGACCGCTGGAATTGCCTGATGGGCTTTGGTCTGTCGCGCAAGGCAGAGCTTGAAGCGCAGCTTGACCGCGAAGAAGATCGCGCGCTTGCCCGCGACCAAGATTTCGACCGCGATATGCGCGCGATGCAATTGTTCGGCTTTGTCGAAGTTCCCTTTGATGACAGCGGGCGCTTTGTGATGCCCGATCATTTGCGCAGTCTCGCCAATGTTGACGACGGGCTTTATTTCCACGGTGGCGGCCGCTTCTTTACGATTTGGAACCCGAGCGAGCTTGATGGAATGGGCGAGCAATGGGAAAGTGCGCAGGCCGCCTGTCATAACCTTTTGAGTGAAGCGGCGGCGAAAGCCAAAAGCGGGGCCAAAAGCGGGGGGCGCAAGAAGTGACCCAGCAGCCCGCTCAACCGCATATTCCCGTACTTCTTGATGAGGTCGTTGCCGCAATCCAGCCGCGCGATGGCATGATGGTCGTCGATGCCACTTATGGTTGGGGTGGCTATTCGCACGCATTGTTAGAGCGCGGCGCGCGCGTTTATGCCTTTGACCGCGATCCGGATGCGATCCGCGATGGCGCGGCCAATGTTGCGCGCTGGGATGGCAAGCTTAGTCTTCACGCGCATCAATTCTCGCACATGCGCGAGGAGCTTTCCCGCATTGGCGTTCCGCAAGTTGACGCTGTGGTGATGGATATTGGCGTGTCTTCCATGCAGCTCGATCAGGGCGAGCGTGGCTTTTCCTTTCAGCAAGATGGTCCGCTCGACATGCGGATGAGCCAGCAAGGCGAAAGCGCAGCTGATTTCCTCAACACGGCGGATGCAGACCAGATCGCTGACGTGCTCTATCATTATGGCGAGGAGCGCCAGTCGCGCCGCGTCGCGCGCGCTATTGTTGCGGCAAGACCATTGGTCACGACAGGCGATCTCGCCCGCGTTGTGCGCAAGGCGCTTGGATACAAGCCGCATGACAAAAAAGATCCTGCGACTCGCAGCTTTCAGGCCGTTCGCATCCATGTGAATGACGAGCTGGGCGAATTGCGCGCTGGTCTCATGGCGGCAGAAGCCTTGCTACGCGAAGGCGGCGTGCTCGCCGTTGTCAGCTTTCACAGTCTTGAAGACCGGATCGTGAAGCGTTTCCTGAAGGAAGCTTCGGGCGCCGGACGTGCCATTTCGCGCCACCTTCCCGGCGAAGTGCCTGGCCCTACGCCCACCTTTGCCAAGCTTTCCAAAGCGATCCGTCCCTCGGACGCTGAAATCGCGCGCAACCCTCGTGCGCGTTCATCCACCCTGCGCCACGCCGTGCGCACAGACGCAGCGCCGCGTGATCCGGCGCAATTGGAGGCCGCATGATCCTCAAATCCCGCCTTCGCCAATTCGGATGGCTTGCCTTGTTGGCCGTCTGTTTTGCGCTGTTCCTCGCCCTCAGCTTCCAGACGCATGCCGTGCGTTCCGAAGTGCAATTGGCAGAGCGCAAGATCATCGCATTGGAGCGTGAAGCCTCGATGCTCGAAACCGAATTTCAGACCCGTGCAAGCCAGCGTCAACTGGCCGATTGGAATGCGGTCGAATTTGGCTATGCCGCGCCGCGTGCGGATCAATACCTTGAGAATGAACGTCAATTGGCTTCGCTGGGTTCAGCCGAGCTACCCGATGCGCCCACTCCCTTGCGGGTCGCGCGCAATATGCCTGCCAGCCTTGCTGCGGGCGGGGCGGCGGATGTTCCCAATATCGCGATGGTTTCGCCCATTACTGGCAAGCCCGTAACGCTCGAGGTGGCAGCCCGCGCACAGGCGGAGGCAAGTTTTGGCGATAGCTTTGGCGAGTTCCTCTCCAACGCCTCGCCCGTCAGAGAGGCGCGCGCCGCCGCAGCATCAGGGTCGGGTGAATGAACACACTGACCGCCAGCACTGCGATCCAGGCTGGCAAGGTTCAGCTGGTAACCTTCCGGCGTCGCTCGCTGACAACAGCGCGCTGGCGCGTGCTATGGGTTGCACTGGGTTTTGCGCTGGTGGCGATGATCGCGCTTTTGCGCGTGATCTCATTTGGTCTGTCGGATACGGGCGTCTCGCGCACCTCGCTTGAAGAGGCTTTGCTGCCCGAACGCGGCGAAATTACCGATCGCAATGGTCAGCCGCTGGCGCGGGTCTATCCTGCCTATGCCTTGTGGTTCAATCCCAAGGCGCTGGGCGATGGCGGCGCGCCGCTGGTGAAATCTGCGCAGAATGTGGCGCGGGAACTCAAAGCGATTTTCCCCACCTTGAACGAAGGTAGGGTGGCAACGCAGCTTGCCTCGGGCAAAGCAGGCTATATCCGCCGCCGCGTGCTTCCCGAAGAGGCGAACGCCGTGCACGAGCTGGGCGAGATTGCTTTGGAAATGCCGCGCGAGAATGACCGGCATTATCCGCAAGGTTCGATGGCTGCCCACATTCTGGGCTATGTTGCCGCTGACGGGCATGGGCGCGTTGGAATGGAGCGGGTGCTCGATGAGCAATTGCTCGATCCGTCCTTACGCGGCGAGCCGGTTCCGCTGTCGATTGATGTGCGCGCGCAGGGCGCTTTGGAAGATGAGCTACGCCGCGGCATGAAGCTGGTCGATGCCAAAGGCGCGGCAGGTATTATTCTCGATGTGGATACTGGTGAGGTGATGGCGCTGGCCTCGCTCCCCGAATTCGATCCCAACCGGATTGATGCCGAAGGGCAGAGCCGGATGTTCAACCGCGTGACCAATCAGGTTTACGAGCTTGGCTCCACCTTCAAGCCGCTTACTGTCGCCGCTGCAATTGATGCCGGTGTTATCCGCGATCTGGGCGAGCCGTGGAATGCGCGAACAGTGCGCGTTGGCACGATTGAGCGCAGCGATAGCCCTTATAAGGGGGCAACGCTCAACATTCCCCAAGCGCTGGCCTATTCATCGAACACGGTCACGATGCGCGTAGCCAATGAGCTTGGCCCTGAACGCATGCGCCAGACCATGATTGATCTGGGTATGAGCCAGCGCCCGCATATCGAATTGCCGGCAAAGGGCTATCCGATCTGGCCGGGCGACAATTGGTCAAAGCTGACCAATATGACCGTTGGTTATGGCCACGGTATTGCAGTGACGCCGCTTCACCTCGCCTCTGCCTATGCCACGATGGTCAATGGCGGGATCTGGCGCCCTGCAACTTTGCGCAAGCTGGAAGAGGGCGAGGCGCCTGAGGGGCGGCGCGTGTTTAAGGCCTCAACCTCCTCGCAAATGCGCCAGTTGATGCGGATGATCGCGATCTATGGCACCGGCAAAAACGCGAATGCGCCCGGCTTTCGAGTTGGCGGCAAGACCGGATCGGCTGAGAAGCCATCCAAAGGCGGCTACCGCGAAACTTCGCTCGTCTCGACCTTTGCTGCAGCCTTCCCAATGGATAAGCCGCGCTATGTGGTGGTCGCCATGCTCGATGAGCCGCGCGGCACGCTGGCAAGTTCTTACCAGCGCACGGCTGCCTGGAATGCTGCGCCGATTGTGGGCCGTTTGATCCCGCGCGTCGGGCCGGTTCTGGGCGTCCGCCCTGATGAAACGCGCGACGTTGATATCTCCGACCTCAAGTCTCTCATCACAGGGAGCTATTGATGCAATTGGGGGATTTGGCAGCGGGCGCAAATATCGCTCTTCCCATGGGCGCAGACGCGCAAGTCACAGGCTTTGCGATCGACCATCGCAAGGTTGCACCCGGCACCGTGTTCGGCGCATTTCGCGGCGCTGCCTTTAACGCTGAAGACGTGATCCCCGATGCTATTGCAGCCGGCGCTGTTGCAATCGTGACCCGCCCTGATGCCGTGGTCGAAGGCGCAATCCACATCGCCAGCGAAGAGCCCCGCCAAAGCTTTGCACAATTGGCCGCGCAATTCTTTTCACCCGTACCGCCGACGATCGTTGCCGTCACTGGCACCAATGGAAAAACCTCCACTGCGGAGATGACCCGCCAGATCTGGCGCATGTGCGGCGAGCGCGCAGCTTCGATTGGCACTTTGGGGGTCACAACCTCGGATGAGAGCGTTTCAACCGGGCTCACAACGCCCGACATTGTGACTTTTCTGTCTAATATGAGCGGTTTAGCGCGCGAGGGCGTGACCCATGTCGCCTATGAGGCTTCAAGCCACGGCCTCTCGCAATTTCGCAATGAAGGCCTGCCCGTAGCGGCGGCTGCCTTCACCAATCTCAGCCGCGATCATCTCGATTATCACGCCGATATGGAGGAGTATTTTCTAGCCAAGATGCGTTTGTTCGACGAGGTTGTGCAAACGGACTCAGCAGCGATTATCTGGGACGGCGGGGACGATAGCGAGTGGACCCGGCGTGCCATCGAGCATGCGCAGCAACGCAAATTGCGCATGTTCACAGTGGGCGAGCGAGGCGATCCCCTCCGCCTCGCCGCCCATACTCCGACCCAATTGGGACAAACGCTGGAAATCATCCATGATAATGTGACCCGCACTGTAAATTTGCCGCTCATCGGTGCTTATCAGGCTGCCAATGCGCTGACCGCTGCTGGCCTTGCGCTGGCGACCGGTGCGAAGGCGCCGCAAGTGTTTGATGCGCTTGGCCGCCTGCAGCCGGTTCGCGGGCGGCTTGAACGCGCGGTGATTACGCGCAGCGGCGCGCCGGTCTATGTCGATTACGCCCATACGCCCGATGCGCTTGAAGCAGCGATTGCAGCGCTGAAACCGCATGTCGATGCTGGGGCCGGCGGAAAGCTGATCACGGTTTTCGGCGCGGGCGGTGACCGCGATGCGGGCAAGCGCGGACCAATGGGCGCAGCAGCGGCCGCACACTCTGATCTTGTGATTGTCACAGACGACAATCCGCGCGGCGAAGATCCTGCAACCATTCGTGCGGCGATCCTTGCCGATGCGCCGGGTGCGCAGGAAGTGGGCGACCGCCGCCAAGCCATAGCCGCCGCCATTGAGCAGGCAGGGCCTAAGGACATCATTCTCATCGCCGGAAAAGGCCATGAGCAAGGGCAAATTATTGGGGCAGGCGATGCGATGCGCGTCTTGCCATTTGACGATGTGAGCGTGGCGCGCGAATGCGCCGCGCCGCAGGAGGCTGTGTAGATGAATAGACCTGCATTCTTGAAGAATTGGCCGCTTGATCCGCGCGATGCGATGCCGCTTGACCTGTGGGATAGCGCCGAATTGGCCAAGGTGACCGGTGGAACAGCAAGCCACGAATTTCGCGGCTCTGGTGTTGAAATGGACTCGCGCGATGTCCAGCCCGGCGATGTCTTTGTTGCGCTCAAGGGCGAGGCGATGGATGGCCATAAATTCGTACCGATGGCGTTTGAAAAAGGCGCGGTTGCCGCCATCGTCGATCGTCCCGTGGACTTTCCGCATGTGCTGGTAAAAGATACCACTGAGGCGCTGCACGCCATGGCGCATCATGCGCGCGAACGTAGTGATGCTGTGCGCATCGGCGTGACCGGTTCGGTTGGCAAAACCGGCGTTAAGGAAGCGATCTTTGCCAGCCTTGATCGTGCCTGCCGCGGCATGGCGCATCGCAGCGTGCGCAGTTACAATAATCATGTCGGCGTGCCCCTCAGCCTTTCGCGAATGCCGGCGCGCAGCCAGTTTGGCGTTTTTGAGATGGGTATGAACCACGCTGGCGAGATCGAGGCGCTGACCCAGCATGTGCGGCCCAATGTCGCAGTCATTACAACGATTGCGCCGGCTCATATCGAAAATCTGGGTTCGATGGAGGCGATTGCCGATGCGAAGGCCGAGATTTTCAGCGGGCTGGTCAAAGGCGGCACGGCTGTCATTCCCGCTGATAGCGAATATTGCGATCAACTGGTGGCAGCAGCCAAGGCCTGCGGCGCAAATGTAGTGACCTTCGGCTCAAGCAAGGATGCTGATGTCCGCCTGCTCGATACAATTGTCGCGGCGAGCGGCGGATCGCTCGTGACCGCAGATATGGGCGACAGGCGGCTTTGCTATACCGTTGCAGAGCCTGGCGAGCATTGGGTCGCAAATTCGCTTGCCGTCATGGCGGCTGTTCGCGCAGCGGGCGGCGATCTGGGTTCGGCCGGTCTTGCTTTGGCGGAAATGGGCGGGCTCAAAGGACGCGGAGCGCGCGAACAGATTGACGCGCCGGGTGGCAAAGCCTTGATGATTGACGAGAGCTACAATGCCAACCCTGCAAGCATGCGCGCAACATTGCGCCAATTGGGGCAGACACCGGCTACGCGCAAGATTGCCATTCTCGGCTCGATGAAGGAGCTAGGCGACTTTTCTGACAAGTTTCATGCCCAGCTTGCCGAGCCGCTCGATGAAGCAAAAATCGACCACGCAATACTTGTTGGCGAAGAAATGGCTCCGCTGGCGTTGGAATTGGGGAAAGGGGCAGTCAGCTCGCTTGGCATTCCCCCTAGCTTCGCCCATTGCGATGGACCTGCCGACGCGATTGCGGCGCTTGAGGATTTTGGTGTCACATCAGGC
>CALLIO010000290.1 GCA_938009055.1 uncultured Altererythrobacter sp. | reverse complement strand
TTGCTCACATGCGCGCAGGAACCGACCATAAGGCATGATGAGAGCCGCAGCGAAATAGGCCATCAAATGCCGCTCGAACAATTGCCGCGCGCCATCATCGGCTAATTGCGATCCGGCCACCAGCGCTTCGATCTCTTCGCGCTTCTCCAACGCTGCGATCTGCAAAGCGACTTGGAAATTGCGCGATGAACGCCCTAGCATCTCGGACAATTGCAACTGGCGTGCGTGCAGATCAAGCCGGCGCAAAGCTTCTGGCATGACTTCCAAAGGAAGGATGCGGACCGAGAGCTGGTGCTTGTCCCGCAACCGTTCGATCAGCGCAGCGCCAATGTCACCGCGCGACAGGCGCATCTCGTCTGCCAATTCTTCTGCCGCGTGATCGAGGTCTGCAAAGTGATTGCGCCAACGCTCAATCTCAAGCCGCGAGGCCCGCAGAGCGTCGTTGACCCCAATGCTGTCGGGTGAGGCGTTGTCGAACAGGCGGGCAAAGGCAGCGGCTGCTTGCGGGGCCGAGGCAAGGAATTCGCTCACCTCATCGCGGTCAATGCCCAGATCAGCAAAGCGTTCGTCTGACAAGCGCCGTGCAAGCCCGTCTACTCCGCCGATAGCCTCATCCTCACGTATGGTGCGCGGATCGAATTCGTACTGCTCGATAACTTTGACCAGAACGCGCGCCGACAAGGGGCGTTGGTTACGCTCGATCAGATTGAGATAGCTGGCAGAAATGCCCAGACTGGCCGCCATAGCAGCTTGGGTCTTGCCCTCGCGTTTGCGCAATCGGCGCAGCGAAGGCCCGGCTAGAAGAGCTGTATCAACCATAGAGCAAAGCTAATACAATAATGTAAATATATTTACAACCTTACAAACCAAATGGCGCGAACTAGCTCATTTCGACAAGTTTGTTTGTAAGTTTTCCTGTCATTCTCGGCTGCGCTCCTCCATTCTTCATGGGCAAGGGATAACCCCTCCCCAATCCGGCTCACGCCCCATTCGGAGATAGATACAGTGACTTACCAGAACAAGACCAACGCATTTCGTCAATCAATTGAAGCTCGCGGCAACGCTTGGAGCGCAATCGATGCGGAAAGTGCTGCTCGTATGCATATCCAAAACCGTTTTCCTACCGGCCTCGATATTGCCAAATACACAGCAAAGATCATGCGCGCCGATATGGATGCCTATGACGCTGACCCTGCCAATTACACTCAGTCGCTAGGCTGCTGGCATGGCTTTATCGCACAGCAAAAGATGATTTCGATCAAGAAGCATTTCGGCACCACAAAACAGCGTTACCTCTACCTCTCTGGTTGGATGGTCGCGGCGCTACGTAGTGAGTTCGGCCCACTTCCCGACCAATCGATGCATGAAAAGACTTCCGTGCCTGCTCTCATCGAAGAGCTCTACACCTTCTTGAAGCAAGCCGATGCTCGTGAGCTTGGCGGCATGTTCCGCGCACTGGATGCGGCCCGCGATGCTAGTGACGAAGTTGAGGCCAAGCGCCTTGAGCACGCCATCGACAATCACGAAACGCATGTTGTGCCTATCATCGCAGATATCGATGCCGGTTTCGGCAATGCCGAGGCGACGTATCTCCTCGCTAAGAAGATGATCGAAGCGGGCGCCTGCGCGCTCCAAATCGAGAACCAGGTTTCGGACGAGAAGCAGTGCGGCCACCAAGATGGCAAGGTCACGGTGCCGCATGAAGAGTTTCACCAGAAGATCCGCGCGATCCGCCATGCCTTCCTCGAGATGGGTGTAGAAGACGGTATCATCGTTGCGCGCACCGACTCGCTCGGCGCGGGTCTGACGAAGCAGATTGCCTACACTACGGAGCCCGGCGATTTGGGCGATCAGTACAACGCCTTCCTTGATTGCGAGGAAGTTGATCCGGCTAAAATCGAGAACGGTGACGTTTTCCTCAGCCGCGATGGCAAGCTTTTGCGTCCCAAGCGCCTGCCTTCGAACCTCTTCCAGTTCCGCGCTGGAACAGGCGAAGATCGCTGCGTGCTTGATTGCATTGCTGCTCTGGAAGCGGGCGCAGACTTGCTGTGGATCGAGACAGAGAAACCCCATGTCGAGCAAATCGCTGGCATGGTCGACCGGGTGCGCGAAGTCGTTCCCAACGCCAAGCTGGTCTACAACAACTCGCCTTCGTTCAACTGGACGCTGAACTTCCGCCAGCAAATCTTCGATGCATGGGCGGAGGCAGGCAAGGACGTTTCGGCATTCGACCGCGACCGTTTGATGAGCGAAGAGTATGACGCGACTGATTTGGCCGCAGAAGCGGACGAGAAGATCCGCACCTTCCAATCAGATGCGGCCAAGCGTGCGGGTATCTTCCATCACCTCATCACGCTCCCCACTTATCACACAGCGGCGCTCAGCACCGACAACCTCGCTCGCGAGTATTTCGGCGAGCAAGCGATGCTCGGCTACGTCAAGAATGTTCAGCGCGAAGAAATCCGCCAAGGCATTGCCTGCGTGAAGCACCAGAACATGGCCGGAAGCGATATTGGCGATGACCACAAGGAATATTTCGCCGGTGAAGCGGCCCTCAAGGCGGGCGGCGAAGACAACACAATGAACCAATTCGAGGCGGCCTAAACTAAGCCCCCCCACCGAAAGGAACAATCCAATGAACACAACGACCAAAGAACCAGGCCGGGCGAGAGCCCTTCTTTCCACCGCCGACATGAAGCTCTTGCGCCGCGCGCTTGAAAGCCATGCGAAAGCCACTGAAGACCGCGACGAGCTTGCCAGCATCAACGCGCTGCATCACCGGCTCGGCACTTACAACTAACTCACGATCTCCTGGGGAGGAGAGTACGGCCGTCGGAAGCACCCCCACAGCTTTCGGCGGCCGTCATTTTATGGACTAGTAGCGTGCTTAACCGCCCTTTACCGGCATCAATTCCAAGCTTGCGCTCGCCAAGGCTTCGGCCCCCGTCGCAATTACTTTTTCCGCATCCGGCGCCCAAAAGGGTGAGTGGAGCGAGACGAGATCAGCCTCTCCGCGCTGAGCCGCTTCAAACTTGTCTTGCGGAACACCGCCAATCCAAAAGATCAGCGATTCCACATTGTCGCGATCCGCGCGGTAGAATTGCCCGAAATCCTCTCCGCCCATGACAGAGGGAACCTTGCGCACTTGACCGGGGAAGCGCGCCGCAAATCCGTCCATCACCCGCTTGGTGAACTCAGGCGTGTTGTAGGTTGAGGGCGTGTAAGGATCCTGCACCGTTACGCTGGGCAATTTATCCTCTGGCATGCCGGCGGCCATTGCCTCAGCCTTGGCGATACGCGCAATCCCATCGAGTAAGAGCTTGCGCGATTCGTCGCTGTAAGAGCGCACCGTTAGCTGCAGTTTCGCTTCGTCAGAGATGATGTTGTGCTTGGCACCAGCATGGAAACTGCCAACAGTAATCACCGCTGGGTCGAGCGGATTGCTCTCCCGGCTCACGAGGGTTTGCAAGCGCATCACAATCGCACTCGCGATGACAATCGGATCCTTGGTTGTGTGTGGATAGGCTCCATGCCCGCCAATCCCAGGCACGCTGATGTCAACGCTATCAACATTGGCGAGCGCAAACCCGCTTGAATAGCCAATCATACCCGCCGGAGCCTGCGCCGCATCATGGAATGCCAAGACGTAATCAGGTTTAGGGAAACGTGTGTAGAGCCCATCTTCCAGCATTGCGAGCGCGCCCTCGCCCAGCTCTTCAGCCGGTTGGAGGATCATCACCAGAGTGCCCTGCCACTGATCTTTGCGCTCTGCCAAAAGCTGCGCCGCGCCAATCCATCCGGCCATATGCGTATCGTGTCCGCAGGCATGCATCACGCCGGTTTCAACGCCCGAGGCAGGAGTCGCGATCCGCTTTGAAGCGTAAGGTAGCCCGGTCTGCTCAACCACCGGCAGTCCGTCCATGTCCGCGCGCAGCATGACGGTTGGCCCCTCGCCATTTTCCATCACGGCAACAACGCCGGTCTTGCCGACTTTCTCGGTCACGTCAAAGCCAAGCGCGCGCATGCGTTTGGCGAGCTTTGCTGCTGTTTCAAACTCTTGAAAGGACAGTTCAGGATTGGCGTGGAGGTCCTTATAAAGCTCCATCAAGCCCGGCATATCTTCCTTCAAATCATCACGCAGATCATTTGCGTGTGCTGGCCCCGCCAGCATCGCGGCAAGAGCGATCCCTGCGAAGAATGTGCGTTTAAGTGCCTTCATCTTATCCCTCCCAAGGATTGCGACCCTACATCCCGTACCACAGCACCAGCAGGATCGAGAGTGTTGTGACCATCAACACAACCAGCGGAACGCCGGTGCGAATATAGTCCTTAAACTCGTAATTCCCCTCAGCCATTATGAGCATATTGGTCTGATAGGCGATGGGGGTCGCGTAACACAGATTGCAGCCGAACAGAACGGCGAGGATCAGCGGTTCAGCGGGGAGGCCCAATTGGTTGGCAATGTTAAAGGCAATCGGCGTGCCCACAGTCGCTGCCGTTGCATTCGAGGCAAAATTGGTGAGCAAGGTCACAAACAGCATGATCGCTGCCAATACCGCAGCAGGAGGCAGGAATTGCAAGCCCAATGACATCGCATCGCCCAGCCACTCAGCCGCACCGCTATCATCAATAATCCGGCCAATCGCGATACTAGCCGCAACCAGCACGATGACCTTGGCCGAGAGCGCGCGGCCCACGCGGTCAAACTTCACGCAGCCGGTAACAAACATCATGATCGCGCCAGCCAGTGCCGAGATCGCTATCGGGAAAAGGCCGATAGAAGCGGTGAAGATTGATGAGAACATGATCGCAGCGGCGAGCAACGCCTTCGAGCGACGAGGCAATTCGCGCGCGCCCTCCAGCATCAAAAGACTGTCCGCCGTGGCGAAATCCTGAAGGTCTTCATCCAGTCCCATCACCAGCAGCACATCGCCTTCTGCAATACGCAGATCGCCGCCTTCGCTGAACTTGTCCTTCT
>CALLIO010000289.1 GCA_938009055.1 uncultured Altererythrobacter sp. | reverse complement strand
ATGCTGGGGCTGGCGGACAAAAGCGCGCGGCGTGAACTCTACACAACTATGTTGTCGGGTGATGCAAAGGCGTTGCTTGCTGCTGTTGACGATCAATATGCGCTGGGTGTGGAGCCGCTTGCGCTGATCCATTCCCTGATGGAGCTGACGCATGCGATCACCGTGGCGCAGGTTTCGGGCGGCGAGCCGGATGCTGCGACCGAAGATGAGCGCGCTGCACTCAAAGACCTCGCCACGCGGCTCAATCCCGGACAGCTCCACCGCTTGTGGCAATTGCTGCTCAAAGGGCATGACGAGGTTCGCCAAGCGCCTGACCAGTTGATCGCTGCACAAATGGCGCTTCTGCGCGTGATGCATGCAAGCAATCTGCCTGATCCTGAAAAGCTCTCCAAAAAGCTCGAGGAATTGGCGAGCAAAACACCAGTCACCGCATCCGAACCAGCCCCTGCTGCTGCTGGCGAAACCGCAAATGGCTCTGCTGCTGCGCCTAATTGGGCGGGTCTGGTGCAAGCAATTGAGGAAAGTGGGCAATTGCGTGTCGCTCAATTGATGCATGATTGGGTGCGCGTGATCGAGCTTGGGCCTGAAAAGCTCACCTATTCGCTTGCAGACGGGATGGGCGAGGACCCGGCAGCTGAATTGCGCGATGCATTGTTCAAACACACTGGAAAACGCTGGCAAGTAGAGCGCGGCATGAGTGACGGCGCGCCATCACTTCGCGAACAGCGCGAGAAAGAAGCGGCTGATCTTGCCGCAGAGCTTGAGCGGCATCCTTTGATGAAGGCGGCAAAGAGCGCTTTCCCCGAAGCTGAAATTGTAACCCCCAATGACAATGTCGCTCGCCCGCAAGGCGGAGACGGGCGCAAATGGAGCCAATAGAATGAAATCGATGGAAGAGATGATCCAGGCCGCGCAAAAAGCTGCCGAGACCATTCAGAGCCAAATGAACGATATGCAGGCCAAGCTCGACGATATCGAGGTTGAAGGCCAATCGGGCGGCGGCATGGTCAAAGTCCGCGCCAGCGCCAAGGGTCGGATTTTGGGCGTTTCGATTGATGAAAGCCTGATGAAGCCGGAAGAAAAGCAGATGGTCGAAGACCTTGTGACGGCGGCTTTTAACGATGCTCGCGACAAGGCGGACCGGGTCTCCAACGACGAAATGCAAAAAGTGCAGGGCGGCATGGGCCTGCCTCCCGGATTCAAGCTTCCCGGCATGGAATAAGCGCCGACGGGATGAGTATTCACCCCTCATCCACAAGCGATGCTGTTTAGGGGATTGCGAGCAGCAGGTCGGCTTCCCATATCCAACGCAAGGGCGCGTCCCAACGGCGTGCATGGACATTATTGAATGACACAGCATTTCCCTCTTCTCCCCTTGCGCGACATTGTCGTGTTTCCCGGTATGGTCGTGCCACTGTTCGTAGGGCGCGATAAGTCTGTTGCTGCGCTCGAAGCGGCGATGGAAGCGAGCAAGGACATCTTTCTGCTCGCCCAGCTTGATCCGGGCTGCGATGATCCAGAAGGGGATGACCTTTATGATCTGGGCGTGATTGCCCATGTGGTGCAATTGCTCAAACTGCCCGATGGCACTGTGCGCGTTTTGGTCGAGGGTAAGGAGCGCGCTTCGCTAGAAAGCCTGCGCGATCAGGATGATTACACTTTGGCGCAGGTCCAAGTGATCGAGCCAGAGACGGTGGCCGGTAGCGAAGTCACCGCGCTTATGCGTCAAGTGACCGAGCAATTTGGCGAATATGCAAAGCTCAACAAGAAGCTGGGCGAAGAAGCGTCCACCGATCTTGGCGATGTAGATGATGCGGGTGAGCTGGCCGATACAATCGCCGGTGCGATCAGCGTCAAAGTTGCCGACAAGCAGGCCTTGCTGAGCGAGGCAAGCCCGCTGAAACGGCTGGAAATGGTGCTGTCTTTTATGGATGGCGAGCTGTCCGTCCTGCAGGTTGAACGCAAGATCCGTGGCCGCGTGAAGCGCCAGATGGAAAAGACCCAACGCGAATATTACCTCAATGAACAATTGAAGGCGATCCAGTCCGAACTGGGCGGCGGTGACGGCGAAGAAGGCGATGAGCTGGCCGAGCTGACCAAGAAGATTGAAGAAACCAAACTCTCCAAAGAGGGCAAGACCAAGGCCGATAGCGAGCTTAAAAAGCTCAAAGGCATGCAGCCAATGAGCGCAGAGGCGACTGTCGTGCGCAATTATCTCGATGTGTTGCTGGGCTTGCCATGGGGCAAGAAATCGCGGCTAAAGAAAGACATCGGTAAAGCACAAGAGGTGCTGGATGCCGATCACTATGGTCTTGAGAAAGTCAAAGACCGGATCATCGAATATCTCGCGGTTCAGGCGCGCACCAACAAGCTAAAAGGCCCGATCCTGTGCCTCGTTGGTCCGCCCGGTGTCGGCAAGACATCGCTGGGTAAATCTATTGCGAAGGCAACCGGGCGCGAATTTGTGCGCCAGTCGCTGGGCGGCGTGCGCGATGAAGCGGAAATCCGCGGCCACCGGCGCACCTATATCGGCTCGATGCCGGGCAAGATTGTCAGCAATTTGAAGAAGGCTGGAAGCAGCAATCCGCTGTTCCTGCTCGACGAGATTGACAAGCTTGGCCAGGATTTCCGCGGCGATCCCGCCTCGGCTTTGCTCGAGGTTCTCGATCCTGAGCAGAACAACAAATTCCAAGACCATTATCTCGAGCTTGATCTCGATCTGTCGGACATCATGTTTGTGACGACAGCGAACTCGCTCGATCTGCCGCAGCCGCTGCTCGACCGGATGGAGATCATCCGGCTGGAAGGCTATACCGAGGATGAAAAGGTCGAGATTGCGACCCGTCACCTGCTCCCCAAAGTGGTTAGCGACCATGGGTTGAAGAAGGGCGAGTTTGCTCTCAGCGAAGACGGCCTGCGCGATCTTATCCGCTATTACACACGCGAAGCCGGTGTGCGCACATTGGAGCGCGAGATTGCCAAGTTAGCGCGCAAAAGCTTGCGCAAGATACTTGAGGCCGATGCAAAGAGCATCACCATCACGCCTGAAAATCTGGGCGACTTTTCGGGCGTGCGCAAGTTCAAGCACGGCGTATCCGAAGAAGAAGCGCAGATCGGTGCGGTCACGGGTCTGGCATGGACATCTGTCGGTGGAGAATTGCTCAATATCGAGAGCGTTACGACGCCGGGCAAGGGCGAGGCCAAAGCAACCGGTAAGCTGGGCGATGTGATGAGCGAGAGTATCTCTGCCGCCTTCAGCTTTGTGAAGTCACGCGCACCGGCATATGGGATTAAGCCGAGCATCTTCCAGCGCAAGAATATCCATATCCACCTGCCCGAAGGCGCAGTGCCCAAAGATGGGCCGAGCGCTGGCATCGGCATGGTCACCTCGATCGTCTCGACCTTATCAGGCATTGCAGTGCGGCCCGATATTGCCATGACAGGCGAGGTGACTTTGCGTGGGCGTGTGCTCGCCATTGGCGGCCTTAAGGAAAAGCTCTTGGCGGCCTTGCGCGGCGGGATCAAAACGGTTCTTATCCCTGAAGAAAACGTCAAGGATCTGGTCGAAATTCCGCAGAATGTGAAAGACGGCCTCGAGATTATTCCCGTTGCCCATGTCGACACTGTGCTCGAACATGCTTTGGTTAGCCAGCCAAAGCCAATCGAATGGTCAGAGGCGGATGATCTGGCGAGCCAGCCAGTTCCAGCCTTGCCAAGCGAAGGCGGCCCAACAGCGCATTAGTTTCGTTGCATTGTGCAGCGCAGCGACTCGGAAATAGAGCGCATCAGTTGCAGTAAACGAAACTGAGCGAGATTCGCATTGGACTTGCCTGTCTGCTCGCCAAATTGTCCGGCAATGCTGAAAAATCTCCGTTTTGAGGGCTTTTCAGCACTATTTACTCTTGAACAAGAGGGTAAAAAAATGTCAATTCGGCCCTTCGCATCGTGGTGATTTAAAATTCAATTTTGCCGGCTTAGCCAGCGGCATTTTTTCCGAGGGGGGTTCTACAATATGAACAAAAACGATCTGATCAGCGCAGTCGCTGGCTCTAGTGGTCTTTCAAAAAACGATGCGGCAAGCGCGGTTGAGGGCGTTTTTGATTCCATCACCAAAGCTCTGTCGAGCGGTGACGAGGTTCGGCTGGTCGGCTTTGGCACCTTCTCTGTCACCAAACGCAAGGCGTCGACAGGCCGTAATCCCCGCACTGGCGAGCCGATGACGATCAAGGCGTCAAACCAGCCCAAGTTTAAAGCGGGCAAGGGTTTGAAAGACTCGGTGAATTAAGCGCTACAAACCATTTGTGATTATCGAACAAGGGCCTGCCGGTTCGAACTGGTGAGGCCCTTTTTCTTGGACATTTGGGCGAGAACGGCTCTGGGCGGATTAGTCCAATTGCGGCCGTGTGCGGGTGGCATAGAGCGCAATCGCAGCTGCATTGCTGACGTTCAAACTCTCGATCGCGCTTGAAATGGGCAGCTTTGCCAAAGCATCGCAATGCGTCTCAATATTGTGGCGCATGCCATCCCCTTCTGCGCCCAGAACCAATGCGGTTTTACCTGTGGGAAGCGCTTCAGCCAGATCGGTGTCAGCTGCGCCGGTAAGACCAATGCGCCAATAGCCTGCCTCTGCCATCTCTTCCAAAGCTCGGGCGAGGTTGACGACGCGCACCCACGGCACGGTTTCCAGCGCTCCGGAAGCAGACTTGCCGAGCACGCCGCCTTCGGGCGGGGCATGGCGGTCCTGTGTCACAAGCGCTGCTGCACCAAAGGCAGCACATGATCGCAGGATGGCGCCGACATTGTGCGGGTCAGTGACTTGATCCAGCACAACGATTGGGTTGGCGGGATCGCTGCTGAGATAATCGTTGAGAAACTGGTCGGGCAGCGGCTCGCATTCGAGGACCAAACCTTGGTGCGGGGCGTCCTTCGCGACCAATCGCGCCAGATCGGCAACATCGGCATATTCGACATTGAAATCGGGCGGAAGGTCGCCATCAAGCGCAGCAACGCCATCGCGCGTTGCCCATAATTTGCGGTGCTGGCGCGCTGGATTTTTGAGCGCAGCCTCGACCGCATGCCGTCCCCACAGCCGGGTATGACCGGGCGCGCCGCGACCTGAACCGCGACCGCCTTTCATTCGGCCTGCTCTACCTCTGAGAGCGCGTTTGCGTTCGCCCTTTGCCATTATCTGCTCACTCACTTGCGTTTAGTTTGGGCTCTCCTGCCAGTCGCCCCATTGACAGGCAAGCGCCGCTTCGCCAAAGGGGCGCCTCTCGGCATCTCGCGAGCAACTTATGCCCGCGTTTTCCTGCATAGCGAATGTGGACAGGTGGCCGAGTGGTTAAAGGCAGCAGACTGTAAATCTGCCCGCGCAAGCGTACATAGGTTCGAATCCTATCCTGTCCACCATTCGCTCTCGCTTCAAAGCCCAG
>CALLIO010000288.1 GCA_938009055.1 uncultured Altererythrobacter sp. | reverse complement strand
CGTCACGCCTTTGCAGCAAAACTGCTCGCTGATCTGGTGTACCAAGACCATGAAAGGCGCGCTGACCGATCCGGGCGGCGATCTCGACCGGCTGAAAGCGGCGGTAGAGAAGTCGGGCGTGACGCTGGAGAAAATCCTCATCGCCCACGGTGACTGTATCGCCATGTTCCAGCCAGCGATCGGGCTCGAACACTTCGCCATTGATGCCATATTTCTTGCCATCTTCATCCAGCCGGCTGATCCAGAAGCGGTCATCTTCATGCGGCCCCTCAATCGGGATGCCCAGCTCCTTGGCCAAGATTCCGCTCTCCCCACAATGGTCGATATGACCATGGGTGATGAGGATTTTCTCCAGCGTCACGCCCGATTTCTCAACTGCCGCTTTCAGCCGGTCGAGATCACCGCCCGGATCGGTCAGCGCGCCTTTCATGGTCTTGGTGCACCAGATCAGCGAGCAGTTTTGCTGCAAGGGCGTGACGGGCAGGATCGCGGCCTTCATCGGCGAGGCAGGTTTGATATCAGTCATGGGAAAAGATGTGGCGGGGGATGCGAGTGAATGCAAGACCTGTCCCTCACAGGGACTGCGCTTGCCCAGTTTCAATGCCTATCCTATTCAAGGCGCATGAACAGTTTATATCAACACCTGTCCCCAATAGGCGCGACAAGTCGAAGTCAATATTGGATGATTACTTTTGGGTGCGTCGTCTTTTCATATGCGATCGTTTACGCTCACAAGTGGATCTCCGATTGGCCGATCATCGCGCTGTTTTTGACAATCGGACTGTATTCTACAGTCCAAACCATTAGAAGATTTCATGACGCAGGATGGTCCCGCTGGTGGGCGGCGCTAGTTTTCTTTCCGTTCAACATTACGATCTACGGGCCGAAAGACTTTGACCTTCAGTTCCTCGAAGTCCATTCGGTGGATATCGCTTCGTTTATCCGAGCCACCCCTTTGATCTGGGGACTAGCATTGCCTTCAACGGCAACCATTAGCGCCGAAGCTGATGCATAAAGGCCGGTGTAGTTGATGGTGACCTAGAGCACCATCTGATTCATCTCACCGCAAAATGCTCTCCATCTTCTTGCCGCGCGCGAGCTCGTCGACCAGCTTGTCGAGCCAGCGGATCTTCTGTGTCAGCGGGTCCTCGATATGCTCCACCCGAATGCCGCAGATCAGTCCTTTGATTGCGCCGACATTGGCGTTGAGCTGCGGCGCCTCGTCAAAGAACTGCTCGAAAGTCGTGCAGCGCGCGATCTGGTCATCCAGCCCAGCATCATCATATCCGGTGAGCCAAGTGATAACCGTGTGAAGGTCCGCTTTGCTGCGCCCCTTTTTCTCCACCTTTTGCACATACATCGGGTAGATTTCCGCAAACTGCCATTCGCAGATCGCTTTCCTTGCCACTGGCTAGAGCCTCCAACTTCTATGCGTCACGCAGCAACAGACCACATGCACAACCGGTAATCAGACGGTTATCACAAGTATTCTATCTCCGCTAAACGAGTCTAAGCGCCAACTGCGAGAGAATAAATCGCAAAGAGTTTGCAAGAATTGACAACCTGCTGAAACCAGATGTTCCAATAGACCAATCTACAAATTGCCATAACTTAAAAACCGATTGGACATGTTGTTGCCCTACGGCTTGTACAGAAAGAAGAACGGGTGGCATTCTGACCACAGTGTTCTTGTACGCTATGCAGATGGCTCAGAACTCGAAGTCCCTAGGATTCAATACGAATCCTTGATTAATGATCCAAAATTCCAAAAGTTGCCTTGGCGATAGGGTGATGCGCCCAAGTTGTAATTACTCATCACTTTGAGCGGCATCACAGCCTCCCGCTTTTCCAAACCACGCGCCCAATAAACTCTACCTCTTCAGCCGCCACGTCAATCGGGGGATAGGCAAGGTTCTGGCTGATGAGCGCAAAGCGCCCTTGTCCCGCAGCCGCCACGCGCTTGACCATCAGACTATCGCCCAGCCGGATCACATGCACGCCGTCGCGAAAGCTGGCGGGCGAGCGGTCGACCAGAATATCATCGCCATCGCGCAGGAGCGGCTCCATCGAATCCCCCTCAACCGAAATGGCGGAGAGCTGCGCGCGCTCCAGCCCCATCTCGCGCAGCCAGTTTCGCGAGAATTGGAAGGCATCGAAAGCCGCCTCGCCGCCCGGGGTGGAACCGGGTCCAGCAGAGGCGCCCAGATCGAGCCGTGGCACTTCGACCCAACCCTTTTCCTGCGCGGTTACAGTATTTCCATAGGATATTTCCTCTACCGGTCCGCCCAGCTCTTCTTGCCCGACGCCAAAGAAGCGCGCCAGCGTACGGCGGTCCTGCTCCTCCAGCTTACGCGGACTGCCTTTACGGATAAATTGCTGTAAATATGTCTTATTCCTACCGATCAGCTCGGATAGGTTAGACAGGCTCGACCCGCTCTGCCGTGACAGTTCGAGCAGTCGAATACGCACTGTATCCAAGTCATCTTCTTCACTCTTCGGCATGAATACTTCCTCAATGATGTATTTTTCCTAGACATGTAGGATTTAAAAGGCAAGTCTTAAGTCATCAGACGATTCGCCTATGACGGAAGGGCCACAAAGGAGGCAGGAAATGCTAATCAGGACTATCGAGAAATTCTTGCGTGAGCAGAATATGGCAGCGACCAAATTCGGACGGCTGGCAACGCGCGATCCGCGCTTTGTCTTGGACTTGCGGATGGGGCGCACCCCCCGCCCCGAAACACAAAGTCGCGTGGAACATTTCATGAACACATACACTCAAGAGACGAAAGGGATGGTCCATGCTTAAGCAAATCCCGGAGCACAAAGCCCGGACATTTCGTACCCGCCGCAGCGCGGGTGACCGTTTGCGCGATACGCTGGTCGAGTTATCCTCGGGCAATGCAAAAGTGCTCGACCATCAGGAGAAAGCCTGGGCCTCTATCACCTTCTCCGGCTCTCGGCATGAGCTGGTGCTGGAGTTTGACGGGCCCAATGCAGTGGTTGCTGGCGAGCTGTTTTGCGCCGTGCTGCCCGATCACGAATTCGCCATTCCCGGGCAATTGGTGGCCGATGCCGTCATCTCGCAAGTGGATCACAGCGTCTTCCCCCACCCGCGGATGGAAGTGCATCTGACAATTTTAATGTTGGTGGATGCTTAGGCGCTCAACGCCAGCCCAATTGGGTCTGCGAAAACCCCTTTACGCGTTGATGACGATCATCTTCTCGATGGTCATTTCATGGCACGTGTAAGGAATGCCGCCCACCCCGTGACCTGACTGGCGCAGCCCGGCAAAGGGCATCCAGTCGGTGCGGAAGGCGGAGTGGTCATTCACCATCACAGCGGAGGCATCAATGTTGCGATAGGTGTGCATCGCGCCGGCCAGATCATTGGTATAGACCGCCGCCTGAAACGCGACGTCGAGCGAATTTGCCTGCGCAATCGCTGCATCGACATCGTCATAAGAATAGATGCAGACCACAGGACCGAACACTTCATTGCGCGACACGGTCGCCTCTGCTGGCGGATTGAGCAACACCGTCGGCGCATAGGTCGTGTCGGATAGCCTCTCACCCCCGCACAGAACCTGCGCTCCGCCAGCGCGCGCTTCCTCGACCCAATCGGCCACGCGGTCGACTTCTTTCGGGCGGATCAGCGGGCCGCATTCGGTCGCTTCATCGGTGGCATTGCCGACGGTGAGACCTTTGGCGCTGTCAGCGATCCGCGAAGCCAATTCCTCGACAATCGAGCTATGCGCAAAGATACGCTGCACCGATACGCACACTTGACCCGAATGGTAGAAACCGCCCTTCACAAGGCTCGGCACGGCTGTGTCGAGATCAGCGCTTGGATCGACGATTACCGGCGCAACCCCGCCATGCTCCAAAGCGCAGCGGGCACCGGGTGCAAGTTTGGAGCGCAAGGACCAGCCAACCCCGGCTGAACCGATGAAGCTGAAGAAGGCAACGCGCGGATCCGTCACCAATTTCTCTGACACATCGCGCGAACTCATCACTGCCCGCGCCCAATCTTCAGGCAATCCGGCCTCGTGCAAAATGTCGATGAATTCAAAGCAGGAAAGCGGCGTATCGCCTGCTGGCTTTACGATCACGGGGCATCCCGTGGCGACCGCTGGCGCAACCTGATGGACGATCAGATTGAGCGGATGGTTGAAGGCGGAGACAGCGACGACGACCCCAATCGGCTCGCGCGAAGTCCACGCCATCCTTCCATCGCCAGCCGCCGTAATGCCCATCGGAATCTCTGTCCCTTTGAGTGCGGCGATTTCATGGATACACAGCTCCATCCCGTTGATCGCGCGGTCCACTTCGACCCGCGCATCGATCAGTGGTTTGCCGCCCTCTGCCGCCACTTGCATCGCCAAATGATCGCGGCGTTCCTGCATGATTTCCATCGCACGGTGGAGGATCGCCGCACGCTCATGCGGCTTCTTCCAGCCAGAACGATCCGCATGCAGCGCCTTGGCCTTCGCCAGATAGCTGTCCACCGTGTCCCAATCATGCGTCGGGACGCTGCCGATGGGCGAAAGATCAAAGGGATTGACCACTTCATGCATGGCAATGGGTTCCTTACAATTTTGA
>CALLIO010000287.1 GCA_938009055.1 uncultured Altererythrobacter sp. | reverse complement strand
GAGCAAATGCCCCAAGGGACCGATATCTACCGGCCTGACATGACCCATTTCCACCCGTTTCAGGATCCAGCGGACGCGGCGAATATTGTTGGGGCGGGTTAGAGCTACCACCCGAATGCAACCGCTTAGGAAGCGCTGTAGGTAACCACGGTAGTGTATTCACTGGTCACGAAGTTCCCATCTCCGTCAATCGCTGGGTGAAAACGGCCATAGCGAACCGCGCCTTGGCATGCGGACTGATCAAGTTTTTTTTGGCCGCTGCTCTTGAGAATTGAACATCCTGAGGGGCGCCCCCATTTACCCACTTCAATGATAATAGTGACTTCGCCGCTCAAACGACCTTCGGCAACATCGGCGGGAGCAGTCGCCAGAATACGTTCCATCCAACGCGTCTTACGTTTTGGCGCCACGGGCATTGGCCCTTTGGGTTTAGCTTGAGCTTGTGGAGATTGCGCACTTTCGGTGATCCCAGAAATTGGTGTCGCAGCCACGATTGGGAACAAAAATACAACGCCAATATAGTGCACTCACACCTCCTTCAAGCACAGTCATCTACTATACTCTTGCGAATAAGTAATAAGTAAGGGTTCTTAATCACCGCCATGCATCTCTTCAAATTCATTTTCGATTGTTTCGACGCGCGCAATCGATATTCCGGCGCAAACGGTGTGCGCCAAACACGGAGAATTAAGGATCGGATAGTCGGTTACTCCGGGGCGATTGAAGACTTGCCCGGACCGGTTTGCCCGCCAGCGATCTTCCAGCCATCATCTCGCTTGACCATTCACACCGTCATCCATCCGTCAAATGATAGCGATTCAGCTCCGTCATCCTCGGACAGCGTGAGGACAAAATGCGCCGACAATAGAGCGCTCTGCGGTCCAAGCGGCGCGACACGAACGGTGTCGACTGTCATCTGCATACTGCCGCCCATTTGAGCCAACTGCTGCAACGATGCGGCAGCCCCGGCACCATCTTCGTATTGGATGGCGCCGCGCTCGACCCAGTGGAAGCCGTCAGCCTCGTCATAATAAACTGCTGCGCGCTCGATATCACCGGTGTTGATGGCTGAGACATAGCCTTCAAAAGCGCTTTGAGCCGCCGAACTAGTTTCAGCTGCGGCGGTCTTTGCTGAATTATCAGCCTCAGTGCATGCCGCCAGCAATGCCAACGCGCAAAGGAGGACGGACTTACTCCCCGCCAATGGCTTCATCAAAAGCCTCGTCAAAGCCTTCCGGCTTTTGCGCGGCTTGTACGGGCGGTAGCTCGTCCTCATTCGCAGGGAGCGGATCAGCCGGAGCGCTTGCCCGCCTAAGAGCTGCACTGCCTCCGCCTATCCACGCGTTCATATCTGGTGTGTCCGAAACTTTCCACGGCACGCCTGCGCGGGTGAGGAACAATCGCTCCATCTCCTCGCGGGTGAAGGGCCGCGAACCGAGCCTGCCAAACACGGCCATCTGACCACCCGTTTCATCGACAGCGCGATCGCGCTCCAGCCCCTTGGACACGGCGAGCGCCGCCCCCTTGGTCTTGGCCCATGCCACCATTTCCGGCTTGGGCGCAGGGCTAAAGCCATAGAAATTGGGCTGGCTCGATGGCGAGGTCAGCTGGAGCACTTTCATCCCGTTCACCCCATCCGCCACATAGGCAAACAGCGACGCATTGGTCGAACCGATCGCAATATCCTCAACATCGGTCAGCGTGCCGCCCAGCGTCTCCTTCTTGTAGATTTTGGGCGCAAGCGGCTGAGTGATATCGAGGATCACCAGACCTTCTTGCTTGGCCGCAACATAAGCGTAAGTGCGCGCCAGATGCATGCGCTGAGCGTTGGCGAGGGGCACTGTGCCCTCTGGCCGCGCAACCGGATTGCGCAGGTTGGTGACATCGAACAATTTCACGCCATCAGCGTCCGTCACCCACAAATAGCGGAATTGGATCGCACTAGCGCGGGCATCACGCAGCTCGCGCACGGCGGCGACTTGCGGGTTCATCGGATCGGCCAGATCAACCACAACCAGCCCGCGGTCGGCAGTGATATAGGCAATTTCGCCCGCCAGATGGATATGCCGCGCACCGTTCAAAATGCCGCCTTCGTTCCATGTGATCGCGCGGCTCAGCTTGTTATTGCGGAACTCGCCATCGGCCATCGTGTTCACATCGACGAGGATCAGCCCCTCTTCAGCGTCGGTGATCGCGGCGTAAGAATAGATCGGGAGGAAAGGTTGCTCTTCATTCGCCGCCCGCATCTCTGCCGTATTGCGAAGCGGATTGATTGGCTGATTGGTCGCCAACGCCATGCAGGTTGCATTCTTCGTGCTGACATGGGTGTCATGGCCAAGGCCGCTAAACGGCGCAGTGATGATCCGTTCCGACGTGCCCTTATTGGCAATTGAGGCGACATCATAGACACGGAAACCGCCCTTGCCTTCTGCCACGAACATATATTCGCCGCGCAATTGCAGACAGCGAACGGCATCGCGCGTGCCCTCATGCACATTGGCGAATTGTTCATACGCCTTTGTCTCGCCCGAAAGCTCTTCGTCAAAGGCGATGCCGCGCGTCCAATCCTTCAGCTCGCGATCATTGTCCTCGACATGGCGTTTCCAATAATCGGGATAGGCGTATTTGTGGAGGTATGAGCCCAGCACGGCCTGCGGCTCGTCCCATTCGGTGACGCGCACAGCTTCAAAGCCGGTATCAAGCCCGACCCATGCATTCATGCCGACGAAATTGACGTAATTCGTGCCCAGCAGCAGCAGCTGCGCCATGATCGCATTATTGTCTTCTGCCTCAGAGAGGTGACAGTCAGAACATTGCTTCGTCTCTGTCATCCGCACCGTATGCGGGAAGTGCGGCGCGAACGCCTGGCTTGAGAAGCCGATGGCCGAGACCGGCGGCTGCTGGATATAGA
>CALLIO010000286.1 GCA_938009055.1 uncultured Altererythrobacter sp. | reverse complement strand
GGTGGCGCAGCCGATCACGCGCCCGGCATGGCCGCGCACCAATTCGGCAGCATCAGGGTTCTTTTTCTGCGGCATGATAGAGCTGCCGGTCGAAAGCGTATCGGGCAGGCGGACAAAGCCAAAGGGCTGGCTCGCCCAGATGACAAACTCTTCGGCCAGACGCGACAAATGCAATGCGCATTGGCTCGCCGCCATCAGATAATCGAGGGCAAAATCGCGGTCCGATACGGCGTCCAGACTGTTGGCAGTGGGACGATCAAAGCCCAGCGCTTCGCTCGTCATATCGCGGTCGATGGGAAAGCCGGTTCCAGCAAGCGCTGCGGAGCCAAGCGGGCATTCGTTCATCCGCCGCCGTGCATCGGCAAAGCGCGAACGGTCGCGCGCAATCATTTCGTAATAGGCGAGCAGATGATGGCCCAGCGTGACCGGCTGAGCTGTTTGCAGATGGGTAAAGCCGGGAAGGATCGAGGCGCTATGCGCTTCCGCCGTTTTAACGAGCGCACTTTGCAGAGCGTGCAATCCCGCGTCTACGCGCTCTATCGCCTCGCGCACCCACAAGCGAAAATCGGTGGCGACTTGATCATTGCGGCTGCGCGCTGTGTGCAAGCGCCCGGCCACCGGCCCGACCAATTCGGTCAGGCGGCTTTCCACCGTCATATGGATGTCTTCAAGATCCCAATCCTCGGGCACCCCGTCGCGCTCATATTCAGCCGCGATTTGATCGAGCCCATCGGTGATCGCTGCTGCGTCTGATGAAGAGACGATGCCCTGCGCGCCCAACATGGCGACATGGGCTTTTGATGCGGTGATATCCTGCCGCCACAAAGCCTTGTCGAAAGGGATTGAGGCATTGATTTCGCGCATGATCGCACTAGGTCCATCAGCGAACCTGCCGCCCCACATGCTATTGCCTTGAGAAGGCTTGGAGTCTGCCATGTCGTTTCGTCTACCGCTTGTCTTGCTCGGATTGAGCTTCACTCTTGCCGCTTGCGATAGGACGGCTGAGGACAAGGCGCAACAACAGCAGGACTTGTCGGGCGAGAAGGCAGTGTTGAGCGGTGAGATCGACAGCGCGTTTGCAGGAACGCTTTTGCCCGCTGTGAATGTCGTTGATCCCGCAGGGCGCGAACTCAATCTGGGGGCGGTGCAGGGACAGCCGGTGCTGGTCAATCTTTGGGCGACATGGTGCGCGCCGTGCGTGGTGGAAATGCCCATGCTCGATAATCTGGCGGATGAATTGGGCGATGATGTGCGCGTGCTGACGGTCAGTCAGGATTTGCGCGGGGCAGAACTGGTGGAGCCTTTCTTCGCCAAATATCAGTTCCGCAATCTTGAACCTTGGATCGACCCACAAAACGAATTGGGCTTCGCTTTTGGGTCGGGCACATTGCCGGTCACGATCCTTTACGACGCGAGCGGGCAAGAGGTGTTCCGAGTGTCCGGCGGATATGAATGGGATAGCGAAGAAGCCATCGCACAGATCAGGGAAGGGCTGGGGGAGTAGGACGAATCGATTTCGTCGTAGTCGACACAATCGCGTCTTCGGAAATGGTGGGCGATGACAGGCTCGAACTGCCGACCCTCTCGGTGTAAACGAGATGCTCTACCAACTGAGCTAATCGCCCGCTCCGTTTCAGCGGAAAAGGCGTCTCTAACGTGCAAATCTTGAAAATCAATTGCTGAGTTGCCTTTTATTCGCACTCGCGCCTATCGGATCAGGCCATGAGCGCTCCAAAACTCCTGATTCTAGCGACCGGCGGCACGATTGCTGGCATGGCCGGTTCGGCCACGCGGCACGAATATCTGCCTGGGCAAATCGGGATTGCAGAGTTCTTGGGGCAGGCCGAGACACTGGCGCTCAATGCGCAGATGACCGGCAAACAGATCGCCAATATTGGTTCGGAAGATATGGGGCCTGTGATATGGGCCAAGCTGCATCGCGAATGCATGGCGGCGATGACTGACCCCGATTGTGATGGTGTAATCATTACGCATGGGACGGACACGGCAGAAGAGACCGCTTTCCTGCTCGACTTGACCTTGCCGACCAGCAAGCCGGTGGTGATCGTCGGCGCGATGCGTCCTGCCGATGCGGTAGGCTATGACGGCTTGAGGAACTTCGCCAATGCAGTGCGCGTGGCGTGTGATCCGGCAGCCGCCGGGCGCGGCGTGCTGCTAGTGATGAGCGACCGGGTGCATGCAGCGCGCGATGTGCGCAAGGCAAGGACGCGCGGGACTGAGGCTTTTCAAGGTTTTCCGCGCGATTCGGTAGGATTGGTGACACCCAGCGCGCTCGAATGGTTTGGCGCGCCATGGCGGTCCGATGAGGCTGCGCGCTATGCCTTGACAGAGACGCTCCCCGACGTGCCGATCCTCTTCATCCATGCTGGGATGACGCCCGACTACGTCGCGCGGCTATTGGCCCCTAAGACCGCAGGCATGGTTGTGTGCGGTGTGGGCGAGGGCAATATGCCCAATCCCGTGCGTGCGGAACTGGTGAAGCTGGCCGCATCGGGCATTCCGATTGTGCGCGCCAGCCGCTTGGACGAGGGGTTGGTCGACCGCGAGCCGGAAGATGATGCGAATGGCTTCATCGCCGCACGCGCGCTCACCCCGCCAAAGGCGCGGGTATTGCTGCAAATGCTGGTTGCCAGCGGGGTAACAGACCCCGCCAGCATCCAATCAGCTTTTGATGGAAGGTGAGATGGAGAGGTAATCCAAACGGCGGCGTAGCCGCCGCAAGGGCGACCGCCTGCCCGCAGCGATGCGGCCTTTAGGCCGCGTGAGCGAGGAAACCGCACGCCGGACGGCGTGCGGCCACCCAATCAAGAATGCGGCGTCACGAGATATTTCTCGCCGGTTTTCATCTGGCGATAGTCGGTGATTGCGTCCTTGGTCAGCATCTCTTCCAGATTGACCTTCGCTTTGTAGTTTGAGGCAAAGGTCGTGCCGAGGTTTTGCAATACGCGCGTACGCATCCGCACCACCGTCTCCATGCCAGCAGAGGCGAGGAACGGCGTGAGCAAGAAGCCAGCGATTGACCATTGCAGGCCGTAGCTTGGCGTCAGGATCGTTGGGCCCAAATCAAGGCGGCCATATTGGTACATTTTCTTCTGCTGGTTCGCGCCATAACGCGAATATTCGCTCATTTTGGAAACCGCGACTTGCTCCATCGCTTTCAATACGCCGTCAGCCGCCTGTCCGCCGCCAATCGGGTCAAAGCCAAGATAAGCGTCGGTTGCATCAATCGCCGCGCGCAATTGCGCCATGTAATCATCATCCGATGAGTTTACGACATGCTCGGCGCCTTGCGATTTTAGGAGATCAACGTGCTCCTGCTTGCGCACGATGTTGACCAGCTTCATCCCGTCTTCGAGGCATATCTTGTTGAGCATTTGGCCCAAGTTGGATGCCGCCGCGAGATGGATGATCGCATCGTGCCCCTCTGCCTTGGCGGTTTCGACAAAGGCCAAAGCAGTCATCGGGTTAACAAACGAACTTGCGCCCGCTTCTGCGCTATGATCACCAAGCGGCAAGCACATCATCGCGTCGGCTATCGCATACTGGCTGAAGGCATGACCGGGCACGCAGGCGACCCGTTGGCCCATCAGCGCCTTGGCCATATCGCTGTCGCCTGTTGCAACGACGGTTCCGGCGCCTTCATTGCCGGCTTCCAATCGTTGACCGTGGCGGCCCTTTTGACCTGAAAGATAAGGTTCGGGCATTTGTGCGACCACTTTGCCGGGCGAATATTCGGCCGCTTCAAAGTCTGCTGCACTGGCAAGGATCGCGAGATCAGACGGGTTTATCGGGGCTGCTTCCATCTTGACGAGAACCTGATTGCCGGTCGGCTCGGGGAAGGTGCTTTCGACCACTTCCAGCGTCAGCGCGCCGCCTGCATCCAAAGTCGTAAAAAGTTGCTTGCCAGTGGTCATGAATGCTCTCCTAGTTTCGGTTTGAAACCTAGCTAGGCTACTCGCGGCTCAATGGCCAGCGTGACGTAACGTCACAAATCAAGCCTCAGGCGGATAGACCGCCTCGACGAAATAAAGTCCATGCGGCGGCGCGTTGAGGCCCAGCGCTTGGCGGTCTTTTGCTGCCAGCGCTTCGGCAATCTGCGCTTCTTCCCAAGTCCCTTGGCCCACCAATTTCAGGCATCCGACCATTGATCGCACCTGATGGTGGAGGAATGAGCGCGCGGCGGCGTGGATGTGGATTTCCTCGCCCCATTGCGTTTTGGCTCGCTCAACATTCAGCAGGTCGAGCGTTTTGACTGGATCGGCCGCCTGACAATGGGCCGAGCGGAAGGTGGTGAAATCGTGGCGTCCAACTAGCGCCTGAGCTGCGCGGTGCATCGCGTTTGCATCCAATTCCTTACCCACTTGCCACAGGCGGTTTGCATCCAGCGTCAGCGGCGCGCGGCGATTGGCAATCCGGTAGAGATAGCGACGCCCGACGCAGGAAAAGCGCGCATGCCACTCGTCATCGACGACCTCGCAACGCGTCACGGCGATGGGATCGGGCCGCAAATGCGCGTTGAGGGCTTCCATTAGTCGGAACGGCTCGATGGGCTTTGCCACATCCATATGGCTGCGCATGGCGAGCGCATGGACGCCGGTATCGGTGCGACCGGCGCTGAAGAGCGTGATATCCTCGCCTGTCACAGCTTTGGCAGCGGCTTCTACGCTGCCCTGAACGCTGGGCCCATGGGGTTGGCGCTGGAGGCCCATGAACGGTGTGCCGTCAAATTCCAAAGTCAGTGCGAAACGGGTCACTTGAGAATCGCGCCCTTTGGCACCGGATTGCCGCGCAGAAATTCATCCAAATCCATCGCCGGTTTGCCCGCACGCTGGAGGCGGGTTGGGCGCAATGCCCCTGATCCGCAGGCAATAGTGAGCTGATCATCCAAAACTTTGCCCGCCGCGCCTGACCCCTCTGCGATCTCGGCACGCAGCAGTTTTAACCGCGTTCCGTCCATTTCGCACCATGCACCGGGGAAGGGGGCAAGCCCGTGGATATGGCGCACCAATTCGGCAGCGGAGCGTGACCAATCGATCCGCGCCTCTGCCTTATCGATCTTGGGCGCATAGGTAGCTTCCGCATCATCTTGGGCGACCGGCACGTGATTATCCAGTTCTCGCAGCACCTCTGCCATCAATCCCGCGCCAAGTTCGGCCAATTCCTCGGTCAGCTCGCCGGTGGTCTTATCCTCTATCGGAGTGCGGATCGTGGCGAGCATTGGCCCGATATCAAGCCCTGCTTCCATCTGCATGATGGTCACGCCCGTTCCCGCATCGCCCGCCATAATCGCGCGGTGGATCGGTGCAGCGCCTCTCCAGCGTGGCAGGATAGAGGCATGGATGTTGATGCAGCCATGCGTGGGCGCGTCGAGCACGACTTGCGGCAGGATCAGGCCGTATGCCGCCACGACAGCGACATCGGCGCCCACCGCTGCAAACTCAGCGCGCGCCTCGTCCGATTTCAGCGATTTGGGTGAGCGCACTGGCAAGCCCAATTCCTCCGCCGCCATTTGCACGGGCGATGGCTTGAGCTTCTTGCCCCGGCCAGCGGGACGCGGCGGCTGGGTATAGACGCAAGCAATCTCGTGCCCCGCGCTATGCAAAGCGCGCAAGGCTGGCACCGCAAAATCGGGCGTTCCCATGAAAATGATGCGCATGACTGGTGCGTGGCCCTTTCTCG
>CALLIO010000285.1 GCA_938009055.1 uncultured Altererythrobacter sp. | reverse complement strand
GATTGGGCTTACCCCTATGTGATTTCGGACATTGAGAATTTGCTCGGCGCGGGCGATGACAATGCGATTCTCGCTGATTTCGATAGCAAGCTGATGGCGATCCAGCCGGAGCTTCCCGAAGGCACTCAGGCAGAAAATAGCAAAGCGATCGGCATGATGGGCATTGCGCGCGAAGCTTGGAATGAATCGGGTAAGCCGGCCTACGAACGCTTGCTTGCGGAAATGAAACGCCAGCAAGCGATTGCACCAACCGATGATGGCGTGTGGCGTTTTCCTGAAGGCGAAGCGTATTACAAAGCGCTGCTTGCCAACTACACCACCACTGACCTGACGGCTGACGAGATCCACAATATCGGTCTTGAGCAAGTCGCACGAATTCATGGCGAAATGCGCGCGATCATGGCCAAAGTTGGCTTTGAAGGCACGTTGCAGGAATTCTTTCAATTCACGCGCACGGACGATCAATTCTTCTATACAAGCCGCGAGGAATATCTTGCCGATGCCAATGCCGTGCTGCGCAAGATGGAAGCGAAATTGCCTGAATATTTCGGGCGGCTTCCCAAAGCGCCGATGGTCATCAAGCCAGTTGAAGCCTTTCGAGAGAAAAGCGCTGGCAAGGCATTCTACCAAAGCCCTGCGCCCGATGGTTCGCGCCCCGGCACTTACTATGTGAACCTCTATAATCTGCGCGATATGAGCAAGAATGAGTTGGAAGCGCTGGCCTATCACGAAGGATCGCCGGGCCACCACTTGCAGCGCGCATTGCAAACAGAAATGACGGAGCTGCCTTCTTTCCGCCGGTTTGGCGGCGTGACAGCCTACACCGAAGGATGGGGGCTTTATACTGAGGAATTGCCCAAGGAGATGGGCTTCTACACTGATCCTTATTCCGACTTCGGGCGGCTGGGGATGGAATTGTGGCGAGCGTGCCGCCTGGTCGTCGACACGGGGCTGCATCACAAGCGCTGGAGCCGCGAACAAGCGATGCAATATCTGACCGACAATACGCCGAACCCTGATGGCGACATTCGCAAGGCAATCGAGCGCTATGTTGTCTATCCCGGCCAAGCGACTGCTTACATGATTGGCAAGCTAAAGATCATGGAATTGCGCGAAGATGCCCGCGCCAGACTGGGCGACACATTCGACATTCGCGGGTTTCACGATACGGTTCTGGAAAGCGGGCCAGTGCCGCTCTCGATCCTGGAGGAGCAAGTGGACGCTTGGGTCGAAAGCCAAAAAGACTAGCTTGGCGATATAGCTAAAACCCTGTAGAGAAAGCGAAATTTGCAGGTGGGATCGCAATGAAATTGTCAGGTGGCGCGCAGGATGAAGCGCTGAATATAGAGCAAGGTCGCCATTTCGAGCTGACGCCGCAATCGCGGTTCACAATCGACTATATCGCGCCGCAAACCAGCGTGCGCCATTATGTCACCACGCTTTATCACTTTCGCTGTGAAGAGCCGGTCATCCGCGATATTCAGCCCGCATCTGTCGGTCATCTCGCGATCTTTCCCTATGGCAAAGGGGAAATGCAATTTCGCGATGGGCGCGTTGATCCCAGCCACCAGACCAATTTGCTCACGCCTTTTTCCGTCGCAGCGCCATTTGTAGTCGAGGGCCCGTTTCATGCAATTGGTGCAGTATTGTCGCCGCTAGGCTGGGCTGCACTGACAGGGCTTGATGCAGCCCAATTTGGCAATCGCTTTGTCCAAGCTTCGAAATGGCTCGATCCAAGCGCCGATGTGTTGGGCGAGACATTATGCGCTGGCTATCGCAATGCTGAATTGAGCGGCGAGGATTGCGCCCATGCGCTTTGCGAATACATCGCCAACAACACCAAACCAGTGAACAGCCGCCATGAAGAATTGATAAAGCAGACGAATGAATGGCTGGGCTCTTCGCTCAACCCGCAACTCAGCGATCTAATTGCGCGCGCAGCCTATTCCGAGCGTCAATTGCAGCGGCTGGTTGAACGCTATTTCGGGCTTGCGCCAACAGCCTTGGCGCGAAAATATCGAGCGCTTCGCGCAGCGGCCTTGCTCTCTTTTCCCAGTTTGACACCGGAATATGAAGCGGAGCTCGGAGAAGCCTTCTACGATCAATCGCATATGATCCGCGAAATCCGCGGATTTGTGGGGCGAACGCCAGCGCGCTTGGCCGATGATGAAACGCCTTATCTCTCCGAAATGCTCGACCTCACCAATTTCCGCGAGCTTGGCTAGCATAGGAGTGAGTTCAGGCGGGCAGCTAAAACGCCCTCAAGCAGCGCAGTGATAGGGCAACAAAAAGCCCCCTCAAGCAGTGCAGCGATAGGGCAGTAAAACACGCTACCGGATCTCGGCAGGGGGATCGATCTTGCCAGACTCTTTGTGTTTGAGGCTTGAAGTTTTCCCAATGTCGCTCAGATACAAGGAGTTATGACAGCCGTTAGCTACGCAAGGTCCCGAAAGCTTCACTCCAGTCGCTTTCAAAGCCTGACCCTAAGGCCATGAGGGCGGAATCGATGCAGCTAAATCACCCGTGCACGATCCCGCCCTCATTAAAAGCTGATGTTGCCGATATTGATGCATTCAAGCTGACGTATTTTGATCCGCCAGCAGACCTCAAAAAGCATGTGCTTGTCCTGTTTGAACTGGAGTGGAGCGGAGATATCATCGAGGATCGCCATGTTGGCGCTATGGGCCAACTTATGCTTTTGGTAAAAGGCACGGGATATGCGCAATTCGGCACGCGCAGGGATTTTGTAGGCGGCGGGCCGATAGTCTTTAATGCATTCGAATTGGCTACGCCGTTTCAATTGCGCGGGCCTTGGCAGTGTTTTGGCGTATCGTTTTCTCCTTTGGGATGGGCAGAACTTACCCAGGCCCCGGTTAGCGAATATAGTAACAGCTTTTTGCCAGCCAATTTGGCTTTGGGCCGGGATGTTGATGAATTCTCGTCCAATATCACAGCGCGAAGAGCGCGCGGCGACATTAGTGCAATGGAGGCATGTGCGGAATTGGCCGATTGGCTGCGCCCGCGTTTTCAGCCCATTCCCCCAAAACATGAAGCAGTGATCGACAAAACCCTTGCTTGGCTTGCGTCCTCTCTGAATCCTGCCCCGGAAGAGCTTGTGACAGACGCGGT
>CALLIO010000284.1 GCA_938009055.1 uncultured Altererythrobacter sp. | reverse complement strand
CCAAGGATGGAAAGGCTCGGCGCGCCAGCCAGCGCGCTTTCCTTTTCAAAGATAAAGCGCTGGGTTGGTGTCCAGCCCGTGCCGCCATCTTCGACCGGCCAGTGATAGGCAAGCCAGCCCTTGTCGTTGAGGATGCGGTGCCACTCCATGCCGATATCCGGTTCGACAAAGACGCCCGGCGTCTTGCGCGCGCCATCTTTCAAGCGGTCGGGCAGGCTCGTGGCCAAAAAATCGCGCACTTCTTCGCGGAAAGCGAGATCGGCGGGGGAGAAGTCCATATCCATGCGCTTAGTCTCCTTCTCTCATGGCCCATGCAATTGAGCGGCGGAGCATGTCGTAATAGACATCGTAGCTCCACGCGCACATTTCTTTATGGGGGTAGAAATCCTGCATTCCGGGCAGGTCGTAATGGCCGCGGCAATGGCCAAGCGCATTGTAGACAATCCGCCCCTTGCCAATATCGCGGGTGTAGAGAATGGGCACAGTGGTCTTGTCCCATTTCTCTTTGACAAAGCCTGTTGCTTCGCCTTCGAACGTGGTTTGCATCAGCGTATCGATCGGAGCTGTGATGTCCGACAGGTACAGCTCGTCGACGATCTCGAAATCATCAATTCCCTTGGTCAGCTCGTGCGTTTTGTTGACCACTTCGACGGGGAAAGCGCCAATCGGCGGATGCGCTTTGAACTGCGTGCCCAGCATCTCCATCATATCGGGCCGGTCATCGGGCGCATCGACCAGACCGTCTTCGGTAAAGACGAGGATCGAATTGGTGCCATGAAGCGCCAGCCATTTGCCGCCACTTTCGAGAAACGCCTTGAGCCGCTTGGTCTGCTCAGGTGTGGGCATCAGATCGCAGGTGTAAGTGACGAGGAAACGGCAGCTATCGAGCCGCTCCAACCCCGAATAATCGGCCGCAACCGTGGTGCGGATTTGCGGATGCTCCATCAACAGTTTGAGCACTTCTAGCCGCGCATAATCGATATCGTGATATTTGCCGGCTGCGACAAAATGCGCATCAATCCGTGTTGCTGGTTGCTCGCTCATTCAATCAGCTCCTTATCGATCCGCCGCCATCGACAGTAAAATCGCAGCCCGTGGTAAAGCTGGCATCATCACTGGCAAGGAAGATGCACGCTTTTGCAACTTCTTCCGGCTCGCCGATGCGGTTCATAGGATGGGTTGCAGCAAAATCGCGTTCGATGTTTTCTGGCTCATCCGCACCTGAGAATTTGTAGCGGTCATACATCGGCGTGCGGATCGCGCCGGGGTGGACCATATTCGCGCGGATCGGCACGCCGCGCTCTGCACAATCAAGCGCAACCGACCGCGTTAGACCCAAGAGACCCGCCTTTGAGGCAGAATAGGCCGCGACAAAGGCCGCCGCACGCATCGCAATCATCGAACCAATGTTGACGATCGAGCCCGGCTCGCCCGATGCTTCCATCACAGGAAGCGCTGCTCGCATGCCGTAATAAGGGCCGTTGAGATTGATATCGATGGTGCGTTCCCAGCTCTCCAGCTCACCTTCCGGCACGTTGCCGGGCTCAGAAATGCCCGCAATGTTGAAGAGCGTGGTGAGCTTGCCGAACTTTGCTTTCGCTTCGTTTACGGCAGCATGCCACTGGTCCAGATTGCGCACGTCGAGCTCAAAAGCGGCGGCATTTTCGCCTAGCTCATTGGCCAGAGCTTGCGCTTTGTCGATCTGCACATCGCAGAGCAAAGCCTGCCCGCCTTCTTCGACGAACATCCGCCCGACCGTGGCGCCGATCCCTTCAGCGCCGCCTGTGACGATGGCGACTTTGCCGCTCATTCTGCCCATGGTTTTCTACCTCTCTAAAATGGCGACAGCGGATAATCCCGGTGCGCCATAGACGTGGCTGTAAGCGGTTTTCGGACCGTTGCCATCCTTGCCGGGCACTTGCCGTTCGCCGCCGCGCCCGCGCAATTGCTCAACATTTTCGTAAACTTGGCGAAGGCCCGATGCCCCCACTGGCTCGCCGCATGCCAAGCATCCGCCATCGGTGTTGACCGGCAGCCTGCCGCCAATTTCCGTGGCGCCTTCGGCTAGCAATTTTTCCTGATCGCCATCAGCGCAAAAGCCGTTTTCGGCCATATGCATGATTTCCGCGCCGCTTTCCGTGTCTTGAAGCTGCGCAACATCAATGTCTTCAGGGCCAATGCCAGCCCCTTCGAACGCAGCTTGCGACGCAAGCACGGTTGGCTTGCCGCCCTCTTTCACGCTGACGCCAGCCTGGAACACTTCGAAACTGTCAGGGGGCCGCGTCTTCACTGAAATTTGCGAGACTTTGACGCCATCAGCGCCCAGCTCCTTCATCTTCTTCTCAGACGCTAGGATCAGCGCAACGCCCCCTTCTGCAGGCGAGCAGAACATGAATTTGGTAAGCGGATCATTGATCATCGGCGCGTTCATCACCGTGTCGAGATCAATCTCGCTGCGCCGCCAAGCATGGGGCGTAATCGTGCCGTTTTTAAAGGCTTTAACCGCAACCCGGCCAAGGGTTTCGCGGCTGATCCCGTGCATTTGCATATAGCGCTGGATTTTGAGCGCGAAGAACTGCGTGGTCAGCATCATACCGGTCTGGCCATACCATTCGGGCAGGCCGTAATCGGCAGGTGAAGCGTTAAACGAACCGCGCGGATGCTTGTCGAAACCGGTTGCCAGCGCCAGATCATACATGCCCGATGAAATCGCCATCTGGGCAGAGGCCAGCGCGCTTCCGCCGGTTGCGCAGCCATTGGCAACATTGGTGAAAGGGAGCGAGGTTAGCCCCAGCTCATTGACCATAATATCCGCATTGCCAGCCGCCGCCGAGCCGCCGTAAGCGCATTCAATATCGGTCCATTCAAGCCCTGCATCCTTCATGGCCTCGCGCACGGCATAGACGCCTTGTTCTCGGCCCGAACGCCCCTCTGTGCGCCCGAAGGGATGGATGCCGGCGCCAATGATATATACGTCTTCACTCATAGCTCAGGCTCCTGTTCCAACTGGCCGATAGGCAAAGGTGGTGTGCTGCTCGTTGAATGGAACGATGCAAAATTCCATATCCATGCCGAGCTTGAGATCATCCAGCGTTGCATCGACGATATAGGATTCCACGATCACTTCGCCGGGCAATTCGACATAACCCAGCAGGAATGGCACGAAATCGGGCGGGCCTTCGCCATCGCCATTGCCGCGCCCTTCGTAAGGTGTCTTGGGCAAGAAGCCTTGGCTGGTCCATGACCACAGTTTGCCGCGGCGCGAGAGTTTGTATGGCTCGATATCCTTGGCGGCATCGCCTTGCGGCATGGGGAAGACAATCTCGCCCGATGGCAAGCGCCCGCCCATCAAATGCGGCTCGGCATCATCGCTCCATAGTTCAGGGTCAATCGGGGCAAGAGCGGGCATTTGGCGTCTCTCCTCAGGCAGCTTTCGCATAGTCGGCAAGGTTGGTGTCCACATCGCCAAACAGACGGGCGAGCACCAGCACGCGCTTCATCGCATGGCCGATGCTCAGTTCATCGGTCACGCCCATGCCGCCATGCATTTGCACAGCTTCGCGCGCGATGTGATCGACGCTTTCAGTGACAAAGGCTTTCGCGCCAGCGGCGGCAGATTGCACGCCATCGGTTTCCAAGGCGACGCGATACAGCATGGAGCGCGATTGTTCGATCTTGCCATAGCATTCGACCAAGCGATGCTGGAGCGCTTGGAAGCTGCCAATCGGCACGCCAAATTGCTCGCGTTCCTTCACATAAGCGAGCGTATCATCGAGGAGTCTTTGGCCCAGTCCAACAAGTTCGGCTGAGACCAAAATGCGCATTTCGGCGATGATGGCAGACAAGGCATCGGCGCTAATATCCAATCGCTCCTCATCCGAGACAGCGACATTGCGCAAATGCACTTCGCCTGCAATTGAGCCATCGGCGAGGCGGTATTGGCGGATTTCCACGCCATCGCGGCCGACTGGAATGAGGAAGAACGCGGTTTTCTCGCCATCAAGCGCAGTGACAATCAAACTGTCTGCCAGCACCGCGCCCATCACGAAGGTTTTCTCTCCCGTCAACGCGCCGCTTGAAAGCTTGGTGTTCGCAGGCGTCCAGCTGTAGCGCTGCGAGCGCTCTGTCCAAGCGACTGCGACATTGCTTTCGCCCGACAATAAGCGTTCCAGCGCGTCACTCGCTCCGTCAGCGGAAAGCAATTTTGCTGGCAACACGCCGTTTTCCAACCACGGATCAGGCGCATTGCCCTTGCCCAACGCTTCGCCAACCAATGCCAAGTCGAGCACGCTGCCGCCCATGCCGCCATGCTCTTCTGAAGCAGCCAACGCCATGAGACCCAGCTCAGCCAGCTCCGCCCAACGCGCCGTGTCATAACCAGCTGGTGTATCGCGCAATTTGTGGCGCGCTTCGACATCAATCGGCGCTGTGAAACGCTCAACAGTGCTGGTGAACAGCTCTTGCTCTTCGGAAAGGTCGAAATTCACGATGCTGCCTCATATGTGATGGGCAGCTTGGTCACGCCGCGCAGCAGAATATTGGGCAAGACGGTGATTGCGCCTTCATCGCTCAGCTGGAAATTGTCGAGCCGCTCGAGCATTTCGTCAAAGGCAACAAGGATTTCCTTGCGAGAAAGCATATTGCCTACGCACATGTGCGGACCCTTGCCAAAGGCGAGATGCGCGCGTGCATTCTTGCGCTCAATGTCGAACTTATCGGGGTTTTCAAACTTGCGCGGATCGCGATTGGCAGCGGCATAGCGAAGCTGCACGACTGATCCGGTTGGCAGCTCAACCCCGCCAAGCTCCGTGTCTTCCTTGACGATCCGCCACATGCCAGCGCTCGGCGTTTCATAGCGCAGGCTCTCCTCGACCATATTGCCAAGCAATTTGGGATCGCGCCCGCCCGCAGCGGCCTTGGCCTTTTCCATTTGCTCGGGGTTGCGGATCAATTGCAGCAAGCATCCTGCCAGCGTGCTGGTCGTTGTCTCGTTACCTGCAACCATAAACTGCTGCATGATCGACATGATCTGAGGATCGGTCAGCGGCGTCTCGCCTTCCACCCGCGCATTGACCAAATCGGTGAGCAAATCATCGCCGCCATTTTCGCGGCGGTCATCAATCATGCCCTTCATATAATGCTGATATTCGACGAGGGAGCGCGCGCATTCCTTCTTGCGCTCAAAATCGATCAGCTGGCTGAACCGGTCAACGGCTGCATCTGACCAATCTTTGACTTGTTTGGCATCATTCTTAAGCCCGATTTGCCCTGCGATCATG
>CALLIO010000283.1 GCA_938009055.1 uncultured Altererythrobacter sp. | reverse complement strand
AGTCTAGTCGGCTAGGCCGGGAAGTGCTGCGCGAACTGGAAATGTTGCAGCAATCCAACCCCGTGAAGTTTGTACTGCAAGATCACGTATTAAATGAGGAAGAAGAAGGCGATAATTCTGAGCGAGAAGAAAGCCAATTAGATCTCAGCTTGGACGATTCAGGTACGAAAAATGCGCTCACACCTAACAGTGAAGACGAAATTGAGCTTATGATTGACGAACTGGTCGATCGCCACATACACGAGCTTCGACAAGACATCCGGCGTTTACTAACGCGTATACAGCAAAAAACCTGACAAACTGCACTTCCATGGAAAAATCCTACGATCCCAAGTCAATCGAGCAGCGCTGGTACCAGACCTGGGAGGAGAACGGTTACTTCAAACCTTCCGGCGAAGGCAATCCATACTGCATTATGATCCCACCGCCCAATGTCACGGGCACCCTACACATGGGGCATGCGTTTCAGGACACCATCATGGACTCGCTCATTCGCTACCACCGAATGCGCGGGTTCAACACACTGTGGCAACCAGGCTGCGATCATGCTGGCATTGCCACGCAAATGGTGGTCGAGCGTCAATTGGAAGAACGCCAAGACAAGCGCACCAATTACAGCCGCGAAGATTTCGTCGAAAAGGTATGGCAATGGAAGGCGGAAAGCGGCGGCCAGATCACCAAGCAATTGCGCCGTCTTGGCTGTTCGATGGATTGGTCGCGCGAACAGTTCACGATGGACGAGCATTTCACCAATGCTGTGCTCAAAACCTTTGTTGATCTCTACAATGACGATCTGATTTATCGCGACAAAAGGTTGGTGAACTGGGACCCCAAGCTCAAGACCGCAATTTCCGATCTTGAGGTGGAAACGCAGAATATTCCCGGCCATTTCTGGCACTTCAAATATCCGCTCGCTGATGGCGTCACCTTGGCCGATGGCCGCGATTACATAGAAGTTGCGACCACGCGTCCTGAAACCATGCTCGCCGATATGGCCGTGGCTGTGCATCCCGATGATGAGCGCTATGCGAGCGTTGTTGGCAAGCACGTCGTGCTACCCATTACGGGCCGCAAGGTGCCGATTGTCGCCGATGAGCATGCCGATCCAGAGCTGGGCAGCGGCGCTGTGAAAATCACACCGGGCCATGATTTCAACGATTTCGACGTGGGCAAGCGCGCAGGAATTGCGGCGGGCGAAATGCTCAACATGCTCGATGCCGAGGCGAATGTTTGCCAGACCGCTGACGGGCTAGTGCCAGAGGAATTTCTTGGTCTGCACCGCTTCAAGCGAGATAGGGTCAAGGGCGCGCGCGAGCTGGTTGTCGAGCGGCTGAAACAGGCGGGACTTCTCATCCCCCACATCGCCAAAACGAAAAAGGGCGAAGAGGTCGAACATGATGCAGAGCCGCGCACCATCGCGACACCCTTTGGTGATCGCGGCGGCGTGGTGATTGAGCCATGGCTGACCGATCAATGGTATGTCGATGCGGAAAAACTCGCTGCCAAACCGATTGAGCAAGTGAAGTCGGGCGACATCGAGATTATCCCTGAAACTTGGGAAAAAACCTTCTTCAACTGGATGGAGAACATCCAGCCTTGGTGTGTTTCCCGTCAGCTATGGTGGGGCCACCGTATTCCGGCGTGGTTTGACGAGAATGGCGAAGTCTATGTCGCCATGTCGGAGGAGGAAGCGCAGGCGAAAGCTGGCGATGAGGTTACTCTCACGCGCGATTCAGACGTTCTCGACACATGGTTCTCATCCGCCCTTTGGCCCTTTGCCACGCTGGGTTGGCCGGAAGAGACTGATCTTCTCGACAAGCACTTCCCCAATGATCTGCTGATCTCCGGTTTTGATATCCTGTTCTTCTGGGATGCGCGGATGATGATGATGGGGCAGTATCATATGGGCAAAGCGCCTTGGCCCAAGCTCTATCTTCACGGGCTTGTGCGCGCGGCAGATGGCGCGAAAATGTCCAAGTCGAAAGGCAATGTCGTCGATCCGCTCGGCCTGATCGACCAATATGGCGCGGACGCATTGCGCTTCTTCATGGCGGCGATGGAAAGCCAGGGGCGCGACATCAAAATGGATGATGAGCGGGTCAAGGGATACCGCAATTTCGCCACCAAACTGTGGAATGCCACGCGCTATTGCCAATCAAACGGCATCGGTGCCTCCTCCACTTTGAAAGCGCCAACAGCCAAGCTCGCCGTCAACCAATGGATCATTGGTGAAGTGCAGCAAACCGCCAGCGCGCTGGAAAAAGCGATGGCTGATTTGCGTTTCGATGCGGCTGCCAACACGATTTATCAGTTCACATGGAGCCGCTTTTGCGACTGGTATCTGGAACTGATTAAACCGCTGCTGGTGAAGGATGACGAGCAGGCACCTGCGCCCGCACACGCAATTGCTGAAACGCGTGAAGTGGCGGGATGGGCTCTCGACCAGATCTTGGTGATGCTGCACCCCTTCATGCCCTTCATCACCGAAGAGCTATGGCATGCGCAAGGCGAGCTGGCCGGAGTTGACCGGTCGGACTATCCGATCATCACAGCCAAATGGCCCGAGCCGCGCGCTGAGGTCAGCGCCGATGCCACTGGACCAGTGGATTGGATGATCGAGTTCACCACCAATGCGCGCGCCGCCCGCAACGAGCTTGGCATTGCGCCAAGCACCAAATTGCGCGCCGTCATTCAAGACCCATCGGATATTGTCCAAACCGTAATGGCGGGCAATGGCGCTGCGGCAATTGAACGCCTTTCGAAAGTCGGCCCCTTTGCGCTGATCGGCAAAATTGGCGAGAACTCTGTCGCTGGCCCCACCCCAAAACCCGCGATGGAAATTGCGGTGGGCGATGATGTGATCCTCGTCGATCTGGAAGGC
>CALLIO010000282.1 GCA_938009055.1 uncultured Altererythrobacter sp. | reverse complement strand
ACCGCCAGATTGGTGGTGAGCGTGCTTTTGCCGACGCCCCCTTTGCCAGAGCCGATTGCGATAATTCTGCGCTGGACCTTGTCGGCCATCATCGCGACGCGCACTTCGGATACACCTTCTTGCGCGCCCAGAATATCTTGGATCGCGCTGTCCATATCCTCGCGCTGTTTGGGGGTAAGGCCGGTCGCCTCGAGAACCACAACGGCGCGGTCGCCCACCATTTGGGCGGACTTTACTCGGCCTGCAATCGAGCCTGGCAGGGCTTGGATCAGTTGATCTTGCGTCATAAAAGCGCCCTCTCACAAGAATTTCGCGCGCGCCACCCCTGTTTTTCGCTGAGAGGGTTCCTATAAGGGATATATGCAGATCTTTGACGGTGTAAAAAAATCGATTGGGCTGGCTATGGCTGGCAAGAAGAATCCTTGGGGCTCAGGCTCTAGTGGCGGCTCGGGCGGCAAGTCCAACGGCGGCGGTTCAGATGGCGAATCCGGCGGAGAAGATTCGGGCGGCGAAGGCCCCCGCAATCCGTGGCTTCCCGGCGGCGATAAAGGTCGGCGTAGCGCCAATATCGAAGATATCTTCAAAAACCGCGGGCCAGAGGGTCCACGCCGCAGCGGCGGTGGCGGCGGTGCAGGCTTCAAATTGCCCGAACGCCCCGGCGGCAAAAGCTGGTTGCCCTTGATCGCCGCAGGCGTTGTCGCCCTGTGGCTTGGCATGACCAGCGTCCATTTCATCCAGCAGGGTGAAAAAGCGCTCGTGACCCGCCTGGGCGGCAAATTTATCGGCACGATGGACCCGGGCACGAATTTCACCATGCCCTATCCGATCAGTCAGGTGACGGTCGAGAATGTGCAGGCCCTTCGCCGCGACGAAGTGGGAACCAAGCTGATCCTTACCGGCGACCAAAATCTGGTCGATTTGTCCTATTCGGTGCGCTGGAACATCAAAGATCTGACCCTGTTCACCTACCAATTGGATGAACCGGTGGAAACGGTGCAAGAAGCTGCTGAAACCGCCATGCGTTCTTCTGTCGCTGAAAAGACGCTGGATTCCGTGATTTCGGGTGAAGGCCGCGCGGATATTCAGCAAAATGTCCAAATGCGCATGCAGTCGATCCTCGACAGCTATGGCGCTGGCATCAATGTAGAAGGTGTCGAGATCGACAAGACCGACCCGCCCGAAAGCGTGATCGATGCCTTTAACGATGTGCTCGCAGCCCAGCAGGATGCCGAGCGCGAATTGAACCGTGCGCGCCGCTATGCTCAGCAAAAGCTGGCCTTGGCCGAAGGTGATGCCGCCGCGTTCAACCAGATATATTCGGAATATCGCCTTGCCCCGGCCGTGACCCGCCGCCGTCTCTATTACGAAACCATGGAGCAGGTTTTGGCCCAAACCGATAAAACCGTGATCGATGCCGATGGCGTAACGCCCTATATTCCCTTGCGCGAAGTGACACGCAGCAGAAGCGGCGAAAACGGTATTACCGCGACTGCACCGTCCTCTAACCAGCAGGGAGGCGAATAAAATGGCTCATATCTGGCAAGAATATCGCATCGCTGTCATTGGTGCTGCGCTGGTTTTGATCGCATTGCTTTCCAGCGTCTTTGTCACGCCGGAAACCAAGCAAGCGGTCATCATCCGCACGGGTAAGGCGCATTCAATCGTCAATATCTACAAGCCTGATGATCCCTATGGCCAAACCGGCGCGGGTCTGTGGTGGCGGATTCCCTTCGTTGACCGTGTGCAAATGGTCGAACGGCGCGTGCTTGATATCGATATGGATAACCAGCAGGTGCTCACCAGCGACCAGCAGCGCTTGAAAGTGAACGCTTATGCCCGCTTCCGCATCATCCAGCCCAAGATTATGGTCGAACGGGCGGGCGATGAAGAGCGGCTGCTCTCGCAGCTTTCGCCCATTCTCACCTCCGCATTGCGCCAAGAGCTTGGCCGGCGCACATTCGCTAGCCTGCTCACCGCAGAGCGCGGCACGGCGATGACCAATATTCGCGACACGTTGGACGCACAGGCCCGCCAATATGGTGCGCAAATCATCGATGTGCGGATCAAAGCGGCTGACCTTCCCGAAGGAACCCCGCTCGATGCGGCATTCACTCGGATGATTTCCGACCGGCAAGAGCAGGCAGAGACCATTCGCGCGCAAGGCCGCAAGAATGCGCAGATTATCCGCGCCGAGGCTGATGCCGTTGCGGCCAAGACCTATGCCGAAGCCTATGGCAAAGACCCTGAATTCTATGACTTTTATCGCAGTATGCAGAGCTATCGCACGACCTTCATCAATGGGGAAAGCGACAGCTCGATGGTGCTTGATGGAGACAATGAGTATTTCCGGCAATTCCGCGGTCAATAATGCGGCCAATAATACGGGCAGTAGGTGGGAGCAGTAACCTGGCGGTGCTGTCCGACGAACAACATAGGTAACACTGCCAGCAGCATTGCCGTTCAATTGCTGTTAAGTGCGTCTGGCCTCAAATTGGCCGCGTATCTGTAGTAAGTGTGGCGTGTCGTCGATGCGCCGTATCGATTTGAGAAGGAACGAGAGGACGTGAAGCCAGTGCGTTACGTATATGGATTGAGCACAGCATTGCTCCTTGGTGGAGCCACTGTTTCCCTGATTACCGGTCATCCGGCAGGCGCGCAGGTCGCGCAAAACGACTCGAGCGAAATGCGCTCGGTTGTTCCGCGCGCCGGTGCACCTGAAAGCTTTGCTGACTTGACGCAGCAATTGCAGCCCGCCGTGGTCAATATCGCCACGCGCCAGCGGGTCGAGGTGAGCAACAACCCGTTTGCCGGCACACCGTTCGGCAATCTTTTCCAAAACCGCCGTGGTCGCGGCTCAGCCCCGCAAACGCGCGAGGCGCAGTCGTTGGGCAGCGGCTTCATCATTTCAGCGGACGGATTTGTGGTCACCAACAATCATGTGGTGACGCCGAATGCGCGCGGAACGCTAGAAGAAATCACCGTGACCATGCCCGATGGCATTGAGTATGAGGCGGAACTGGTCGGCGCGGATGCCGCTTCTGACCTTGCCGTGCTCAAGATCAAGAGCGACAAAAGCTTCCCCTTCGTCAAATTTGGCGATTCAGCAGAAGCCCGCCCGGGCGACTGGGTCATGGCGATTGGCAATCCGTTCGGCCTGGGCGGAACGGTAACCTCAGGGATTGTTTCGGCCGTCTATCGCAACACCGGTTCGGGCAGCGCCTATGACCGCTACATCCAGACCGATGCCAGCATCAATCGCGGCAATTCGGGCGGTCCCTTGTTCGATATGCAAGGCAATGTGATCGGCATTAACAATGCAATCTTCTCGCCCTCAGGTGGAAGCGTGGGCATTGGCTTTGCGATCCCTTCAGAGATTGCAGCTCCGATTGTCGACAAGCTCAAAGTGGGCGCAGAGATCGAGCGCGGCTTCCTTGGCGTGAGCATTATGCCGGTCAATGACGATCTGGCCGATTCCTTGGGTCTGCCGAAAAACCGCGGCGAATTCGTTCAATCCGTAACCGATGATGGCGCGGCCAAAAAAGCCGGCATCAAAGCGGGCGACGTTGTGACCAAGATCGACGGCAAGATTGTGACGAATGAGCAGACATTGTCTTTCCTCGTCGCCAATATCGAGCCGGGCACCAAAATCCCGATCGAGCTGATTCGCGAAGGCAAGACCCGCACGGTCACTGCCACCGTTGGCAAACGTCCAACCGAAGAAGAGCTGCGCCAGCAGCAAATGTTCGATCCCGACGCAGAGCCTGAAACACCGGCTGAAGACACCGATGGCGCAGTGGCAGAAAAGCTGGGCCTTCAGGTTCGCACGCTCACACCGCAAATCATCGATCAGCTGGGCGCCGATGCGGACACCAACGGTCTGGTCGTGACCGCTGTCGATGGCAGCTCAGACGCTGGCCAGAAGGGCATCCGGCGCGGCGACATTATCCTTTCGGCCAATTACGCCGCGATCAAGGATGTCGCTGATCTTGAAAAGGCGATTGCCGATGCGCAAAATGCGGGCCGCGAGGCTGTGCTATTGCGAGTGCAACGCCGCGGTCGTCCGGCGCAATATCTGCCCGTGCGGATACGCTAAAGACCGACAACACACTTTGCTGAAAACAATGGAGCGCTGCCGTTAGTTCGGCGGCGCTTCTTGTATCGGGGCCGCGTTCGCGGGGTTATCTGGCGGGATCGGCGCGCCAATGGCCTGCTCCAGAAAATCATCATCAGCGGCCTGCTGATCTTCGGGAATGGCAGGATTGGTCGGACGCGTGCCATCACCAGGCAATTGCTCGCCTTCGATGGGGAAGGGAATGCCATCGCTATCGGGATCGCGCGTGCCCGGTTCGATCAGATTGCCTTGCTCGTCAATATAGTAATAGTCATCCGGATCACCGAAGAAATATTCGTCATCCGGCTCCATCTGCCAATCGGGCAGGTTCAATTCGGTGTCGAACTCCTCAATCGGACGATCCTTGACCGCATAGCGCATATAGGCGGCAAAGGCCTGTGCCGGTGCGCGCCCACCCTGAAGGCCAGCGACCCGCTTATTATCATCCCGCCCCATCCAAACGCCAGTGGTGATGCCAGAGGAGAAGCCGACGAAATAGCCATCCTTGTTCGAGCTGGTGGTGCCGGTTTTACCCGCAACCGGGCGCCCGATCTGCGCTGCCTTGCCGGTGCCGGTTTGGACGGCGGTTTGGAGCAAATCGGTCATGCCAGCGCTGACATAGTCCTGGAAAAGCTGCTTCGGCTCATCGGGCTTGTGGCGATAAATCGTCTCCCCGCTGGCGGTTACAACCTTGGTGATGCCGTATGGCTCAACCGATTTCCCCTTGGCCGAGACAACCGCAAAAGCGCGGGTCATATCCAGCAATCGCACTTCATTGCTACCCAATGTCATGGACGGCACTGCGCTTAACGGAGAGGTAATCCCCAGACGCCGCGCCATAGAGGCGACCGTTCCAAAACCCACTTCATTGCCCAATTGAGCGGCCACGGTGTTGATCGAGCGGGCGAAGGAGCTGCGCAGGCTGGTCTCGCCCGTAAAGCGGCCATTGGAATTGCGCGGGCTCCACCCGTCAATCGTGACCTTGGTGTCTTTGACCATATCATTGGGCTTATACCCGGCCTCAAGCGCGGCGAGATAGACGAAGAGTTTGAAGGAGGAACCGGGCTGGCGCATCGCGCTCGTCGCACGGTTGTAATTGCTCTCGACATAGTCGGTGCCGCCCACCAGCGCCAAAATCGCGCCATCGCGGTCGAGGCTGACCAGTGCGCCCTGCGCGCCGTTTGGCGAGTTCGCCTTGATCGAAGCAGTGGCCGCGCGCTGCATACCCACATCAATCGTTGTCCATACCTCGATCGGCTCGTAATTTTCAGGCAGCAGCAAATCGAGCTGCGGCAAAGCCCAATCGGTGAAATAGCGCACCGAATTCTGGTTCTGCTCTTTCTTCAGCTTGACCGCATCGACATTCACATTGGCTTGCTCGGCAGAGATAAAGCCCTGCTCGCGCATCAACCGCAGCACGGTTTTGGCGCGGCCCACGGCGGCATCCACATCGGCTGTGGGTGAATAGCGCGACGGAGCCTTGACCAAACCGGCGATAATCGAAGCCTCGCCAACGCTTAGCTCGGTCGCTGGATGGCTGAAGAATTTGCGGCTGGCGCTGTCGATCCCGTAAGCCCCACCGCCGAAATAGACCTTGTTGAGATATAGCTCGAGGATCTGCTCTTTGGAAAACTTCCACTCCAGCGCCATCGCCAACACCATTTCACGCGCCTTGCGGTCGATGGTGCGGTTGTTGTTGAGGAAGATATTGCGCGCAAGCTGCTGGGTTATCGTCGAGGTTGCTGCCAGCCGTCCGCTGTCCGTCACCGCGACATAGCCCGCGCGCGTCAGACCAATTGGATCAATACCGAAATGCGAATGGTAACGGCGATCTTCCACCGCGATCATCGCATTGGTCATATTGTCGGGGATCTCGTCATATTCGAGCCATTCGCCAAAGCTTGGCCCCAGCTCGACAATCTGCGTCCCGTCGCGCGCGCGCACAACGATGGTTTGCGCATTGGTGTTGGTCTTAAGCTCGTGGAAGCTGGGGATCGAGCGTGCAGCAAAGCCAACCGATACGGCGACAAAGATTGCGCCCAGCACAGCCAGCGCGCCACCCCAGAAAACCAAGCGCTTGAACCAGCGCCAGAAGGCTGATGGCGGTTTCTTGCCTGCGCTCTTGCGGCCCGAACCGCCTGAACCGGAACCCGAGCCAGAACCACGCGCAGCGGCCTTGCGGCGGCTTCCGCGCTTGCTCACCCCTTGGGCGCGCATCTTGGCTCCACGTTTAGAAGTCACCTTGGCATTCTACCCAAATTCCCACCTGCAAGCCAATCTTGAACACAGATAAGAATAATCGGGCGTGAACGAGAATGTCGTCCTTCGCTAATATGCGCTAACCTTTGCTAGTCGTCCTCACCCTCAAAATCGAGCGAGGCGGAGTTAATGCAATAGCGCAGCCCGCCTTGATCGGGCGGCCCATCGGGGAAGACATGGCCCAAATGCCCGTCGCATTTTGCGCAAGTAACCTCGGTGCGGATCATGCCAAAACTTTCATCCCGATGCTCGGCCACGGCCTCTGCGTCCGATGGTTTGGTGAAGGCGGGCCAGCCGCAGCCTGAATTGTATTTGGCATCGCTGGTGAACAATTGCGTGCCGCAGCCCGCGCAAAAATATTCCCCCGCGTCATAATGCTTGTCATATTGGCCGGTAAAAGCACGCTCTGTGCCCGCTTCGCGCAGGACGTGATATTGTTCGGGCGTCAGCTTCTTGCGCCATTCGGCATCGGTGATGTTCTTGGGATCAGAGTTCATTTTTGTTCCTCAAGCGCCGGCGCCGCTGTCCAGCGGCTTGGCTATCCTCGCTCATGCGACCTAAAGGTCGCGTCGCTGCGGGCGGCCGGTCGGCCTTGCGATCACTTCGTGACCGAACCACCATCAACTTCATCCATCCAGCATAGCATAATGCGCAGGCGGTTGGATAACATCCATGCGTTCAGACAAAAGCGGGCGGAAGCTGGGTCGGCTTTTGAAGGCTGAATACCAGCCTTGGGTTTGCTCATGCCCTTCCCAATCGATCCCGCCCAGATAATCCGCCACAGAGATTTGCGCTGCGGCGGCAAGGTCAGCCAAACTCATGCTTGATCCCGCCAGCCACGGGCGATTGTCGATCAGCCAGTCCATATAATCGAGATGCCCGTGGGCGAGTTTCATCGCATCGCGCAGCATCCGCGAATCCGGCGGTTGGCGCAGCACCAACCGCTTCTTCATCCGCTCCATCAGCAAGGGCGCGGTGACATCATTGTAGAAATTCTCATCAAACAGAGCGACCAGCCGGCGGATTTCCGCACGGTTTTCTGCTGTGCCGTTGATCATCGGTGCTTTTTGCACTGTCTCTTCGAAATATTCGGCAATCGCGCGGCTATCGGCCAGCACCAATTCCTCTTTCGCCTCGACCACAACCGGCGTGCGGCCAGCGGGGTTGAGGTTGAAGAAAAGGTCAGAGGCCGTCCACGGATCCTCTCGCACCAATTCATAGGCGATATTCTTCTCGCTCAGCAGCAAGCGGATCTTGCGACTGAAGGGGCAAAGAGGGAATTGGTAGACGCGGTACATCGTGGGACGATTCATGCCGCAGCGCGACCTTCACGTCTAGCGACAGGCTCTGACTTGCTGTGTATTACCGATGAGTGGGCCAAAAAGAGGTGAGCGATTACTTCTCCTCGCCGCGATTGGGAAACGCGCCGCGCATGGACGCTGCCATTTCGCGCAGGGCAGGAAGCATCGCCTGCATCCCCTCGGCCATCCCGCTCATCGCATTCATCGCCATTGGCAACTTATCCACGACCTGTTCGGGCAATTCTTCGGCATTCGGAGCGAGATCTTTGACTTTGGCATCCGGATCAATCGCAGGCCCCTTGCCGCCGGTCGCTTTGTTCATCGCCTCGGCCATTGGGCCAACTGGCATCTCAAGCAAAGTTTGCATCAAGACTTGCCCCATCAAGGCCGCCTGATCTTGGAAAGCAGGGTCAGCTAGCTTGTGCGACAATTCGCTCAAAGCTTCGCTGTCAGGTGCTGGCGCGTCTTGCGCCAAGGCAATCGTGGGCGTGGCGAGCACCAAAAGTGCAGCAGCGGCAACGGGTAAAACGCGCATGGGGTTCCCTCTCAATAATGTCGGATGAGTGTTTTTTAGTTCATGCTCGATGACACAAAGCTGAACAATCAAGCGCTTAAGGGGATTTTACACGCCTGAGGCTTCGAGCATCAGGAGGCAGGCAGGCATTACCGCCTCAACCTCATTTGTGTCGATCAATGATTGCGCCTCGCGCGATAGCAATTGCTCGATCTGCGAACGGCTTGCGCCCGTCTCGTCGATCAATCGCGCCGCTGTGCGAACGAAAAACTCGCGCCCCTGCGCGTCCATTGCAGGCCATTTGAGCGCATCGGCATTGCCAATCGATTGGCCGTGGCTGACCAGGGCAAAGGCGGCAGCGCAACGCAGGCTAGCGGCCTGCTGACTATTCAGATTGGGCAAGCCAGCGGCTCCGGCGGGCTGCATCACCAAGAGTGATAGGGAGGAAAAAAGCGCGGTTAGCATAGTGCTTTTCTATAGCCCCAATGATGAACGCCATGCTACCAAAGTTTTCGAAAGCAACTCAAAGGAGACGAGACTGATGCTCAACCATATTATGATCGGCAGCAATGATATTGAACGCTCAAAAACCTTCTACAATGCGGTATTGGGCGTGCTGGGTGCAGGCGAGCCGATGGCGCATGTGAACGACACGGGCCAGACCCGTTTGTTCTATAACGCCAATGGCGACACTTTCTCGATCAGCGAGCCGATCAATGGTGAACCTGCGCTTCCATCAAACGGTTCGACCATTGGCTTTCTTTGCGATAGCCTTGAGCAAGTGACCAAGCTGCACGATGTGGCGGTGGCCAATGGCGGAACGTCTATCGAAGATCCTCCTGGCCCGCGTGAAGGCAGCATGGGGGTTATGAACCTGTGCTATTTCACCGATCCCGATGGCCACAAAATCTGCGGCATCCATCGGCCTGGATAAAAATACTTCGGTAAACCGCGCCACCCGCGCCCTCTATCCGGATTTTCACACCGGGCTATGATCCGGGTGGAAGGCGCGGGTGGCTAGGCACTGAAAATACAGCGGGCGCGGGTCGGGAAACCGGTCTGCGCCCCTTTGTTTCTAGTCGCGACTGAGCAAAAACACCGCAAATTCGCCGCGCCAGTTTGCGCTGGCAGCTCCAATGGGTTTGTCGCTGGAAAAGAACCATTGCTGCTCAACCGCCACTTCTTTCTCGGCAAGCAATTCGCGGAAATCGGCGATGGTCACATGGTGGATGTTCTGCGTTGCATACCAGCTGACCGGCAAGGCCCGCGTCACCGGCATCTTGCCACCAAACATCAGGGCTGCCCGCGTGCGCCAATGGGCAAAGTTGGGAAAGCTGACAAAGGCGCGCCGACCTACGCGCAACAGCTCATCGAGCATCAGATCGGGCCGCACCGATGTCTGCAAAGTCTGCGACAGGATCGCATAGTCAAACGATTTGTCGGGATATTGCGCCAGATCGCGGTTCGCATCGCCCTGCATCACCGAAAGCCCGCGCGCGACGCATTTCTCCACTCGCTCAGCATCAATCTCCATACCCCGTGCATCAACATTATGGCGGGTTTGAAGCTCGGCCAGCAAAGCGCCATCGCCGCAGCCAATATCGAGCACCCTTGTGCCGGGCGCGATATGGCTCGCGATGACCTCAAGATCGGGGCGCAAAAGGCTGCTCATTTGAGGAACCCTTCTACCACGCGGTCGAGTGCAGGCACGTCCAGCAGGAAGCTGTCGTGTCCATAGGGGGCTGACAATTCAACGAAGCTGACCGGCGCGCCCACAGCGTTGAGCGCGTGGACGATGTGGCGGCTTTCCGCCGTGGGATAAAGCCAGTCAGTGTCGAAACTGACGAGGCAGAAGCGCGCGCCTTCGCCGCGGGCATGGCCGGCAAATGCGTCAGCCAGTTTGGCATCACCTTCGCCGCTGGCAAATTCCTCTGCCAGATCAAAATAATCCATCGCGCGGGTGATATAGAGATAGGAATTGGCATCGAAGCGCTGGGTGAAGCCGCTGCCTTGGTAACGCAGATAGCTTTCGACCTGAAAATCTGCATCAAAGCCGAAACTTTTGGTGTCACGGTTTTGCAGGCGCCGGCCGAATTTATCGGTCAGCCCTTCTTCGGAAAGATAGGTGATGTGGGCTGCCATACGCGCCACAGCAAGGCCGGCATCCGGAGCTGCACCGGCATAATAGTCCCCCTCCTGCCAATTGGGATCGGCCATGATCGCTTGGCGTCCAACCTCATGGAAGGCGATATTCTGCGCTGAATGGCGCGCCGTGCTCGCCAGCACCAGCACGCGGGCGGCGCGGGTCGGGAAATTGGCGGCAAGGCTCAAAGCCTGCATTCCGCCCATCGACCCGCCGATCACGGTATGCAGCTGCGAGATACCCAAGCCATCAAGCAGAGCGATTTGCCCGCGCACCATGTCGCGGATGGTGATCACGGGGAAGCGCATCGCATAAGGCTGGCCATCGCTGGCAAGGCTGGCTGGACCGCTCGACCCCATGCAAGAGCCAATGACATTGGCACAAATCACATGGAAACGGTTCGTATCAATCGGCTTATCCGGCCCGACCATTCGGACCCACCAGCCTGGTTTGCCGGTCACAGGATGATCGCTTGCAACATATTGATCGCCGGTTAGCGCATGACAGATCAGGATTGCATTCGACTTGTCTTCGTTCAGCTCGCCATAGGTCTCATAAGCAATCTCGACGCCGGCCAGCGCTTCGCCGCTGTCAAGCGGCAAATCGGCGGGGAGCGTGTAGCTCTTTGAGGCGGCCATATTGGTCATTTGTGCGCTCTTCGATTGGGCGAGCGGGCCGCAAGTGTCAATTGCGCTGTTTTCCCGCTGTTTTTCATCAGCGATTGGGGGTATGCGCGCTGTCGCAATGTCCGATGCTTCTTCCAACCGTCCAGCTCCTAAGTCGTGGATCAACGCGATCCATGCCTATGTGCCGGGAAAATCAGCGGGTGCTGACGGCAAGCCGCTGGTCAAATTATCGGCCAATGAGAACCCCTTGGGATGCAGCGCAGCTGCTTTGGAAGCGCGCAGCAATGCGCTGGCACCAGCCGCCTATCCCGATCCCGATGCACGCGAATTGCGCGAAGCGATCGGCGCACTTCACGGGATTGATCCAAGCCGGATCGTCTGCGGTACCGGCTCGGACGAGCTGCTTAACCTCGCCGCGCAAGGGTTTGCCGGGCAAGGTGATGAAGTGCTCTTCAGCCGCTTCTCTTTCTCCGTCTATGATATTGCCGCAAGGCGCTGCGGCGCGGTGCCGGTTGAGGCTGCCGACACTGACTATGCCAGCGATGTCGATGCTTTGCTGGGCGCTGTGACGGCGAAGACGCGCGTGGTTTTCCTCGCCAATCCGAACAACCCAACCGGCACATATATGTCCGCCAGGGACGTGGCGCGGCTGCATGACGGATTGCCAAGCGATGTGCTGCTGGTCGTCGATCAAGCCTATGCCGAATATCTGGCCGCTGGCGAGGATGATGGCGGAATGGCTTTGGCCGCAGCGCATGACAATGTGCTGGTGACGCGCACTTTTTCCAAAATTTACGGGCTGGCGGGCGAGCGGATTGGTTGGGCCACCGGCGCGCCGCATCTGATCGATACGCTCAACCGGATCCGCGGGCCGTTCAATGTCACGCAAAGCGGTCAGGCGGCAGCGATTGCAGCGGTCAAAGACCAAGCTTTTGTTGACGCCGCGCGCGACCATAATGCGGCTGAGCTTGGGCGCTTCAACGCTGCGATAGAAGCTTTGGGCAACCACGGTCTGCGCGCGATTCCAAGCAAGGCGAATTTCCTGCTAGTGCTGCTCGAAGGGCAAGTGAGTGCTGAGACGGCCCTCTCAGCCATAGCTGAAGCTGGCTATGCTGTGCGCCATTTGCCGGGCCAAGGGCTGCCCCAAGCCCTGCGCATAACCATTGGTAGAAAAGAAGATATGGACGTGATTGCCGCCACTTTGCGCGATCTTGTGGAAGGATCGGCATGAGCACACACTCTATCAAACGCGTTGCGATCATCGGGCTCGGCCTACTCGGCGGATCGGTGGGGCTGGCGATCCGCGACCGCGCTTTCGATATGGAGACAACCGGCTTCGACCTTGATCCAGATGTGCGCGTCAAGGCGAAGGAACGCATGCTGGTCGGCACGGTGTGCGAGACTGCAGAAGAAGCGCTGGCGGGCGTCGATCTGGTTGTATTGTGCATTCCGGTTGGCGCGATGGCAGCGGCGGTCCAAAGCTTTGCCGATGCGGTACCGGCTGGCGCGATTATCAGCGATGTCGGCTCGTCCAAACAGAGCGTTCTCACCCATTTGCAATCCGCCCTGCCCGATCACACGATCATCCCCGCCCACCCCGTTGCGGGCACTGAGGAAAGCGGGCCGGATGCCGGTTTCTCCTCCCTCTTTACCAATCGCTGGTGCATTCTGACCCCGCCTGAAGGAACCGATCCGCAGGCGCTTGCAGCGCTAGAGCTGTTTTGGACAAGGCTCGGCGCAAAGACAGAGATTATGGATGCCCAGCATCACGATCTTGTACTGGCCGTTACCAGTCACATCCCCCACCTCATCGCCTTTACGATTGTGGGAACGGCTTCCGATCTCGAGGACGTGACCCGGAGCGAAGTGATCAAATATTCCGCTGGTGGCTTTCGCGATTTCACCCGGATTGCGGCCTCTGATCCGACCATGTGGCGCGATGTATTCTTGGAGAATAAGGGCGCAGTGCTGGAGATGCTGGGGCGTTTCACCGAAGACCTAACTGCGCTGCAACGCGCAATCCGTTCAGGCGATGGCGATAGTCTGTTCGAACTGTTCGAGCGCACCCGCACGATCCGCCGCTCGATCATCGAGCAAGGTCAGGACGATGCTGCACCCGACTTCGGGCGGGATCATTAGAGGCTACACATTCAGCCCATTGATGGCAGCGTGAACTTTGGCCTCTGCCTCGTCGCGCGGAAGGCCCGGCGGCACGGTTTCGCCAATCTTATAGGTGATGGTGCCCGGCTGCTTGATCCAGCGATGATAGAGCGGCCCGCTATCCACCGCGATCGGTACGACCGGCAGCTTCAAAAGCTTATACATACCTGCAAAGCCTGAACGCATTGGCGGGCTTTCGCCATGCGGCACACGCGTTCCTTCGGGAAAGATCACCAGCGGTCTGCCCGCCTCCACAATCCCCTTCGCCTCCGCCAGCATGCTGCGCAGCGCAGCCGCCCCGCCATCGCGCGCAACAGGGATCAGGCCATATACCTTGGCCGAATAGCCCCAGAAGGGAATGTCGAACAATTCGCGCTTGGTGAAAACGGCAGGAAGGTTGAACAAGGTCGGCGCGTCAATGGCTTCAAAAAAGCTTTCGTGCTTCACGACATAGAGCACAGGGCCAGTTGCCAATTCGCCCTTGATCTGCACTCTAATGCCGAGGATATGATTGACGCACCAGCGGTGCCAATCGGTCCACCAATGCACCACTGTGCGCAAGGCTGTGGCTCCAAAGAACAGCGCAATGCTAGCGCCGACCACCAGCACGGCGCTGATCCCGTAAAAGATCGGATAATAAAGGATGCTGCGGATCAACGCCATGCAAGCAGCCCCTCAATATCCGAAAAGGCCGGCCAGCCAGCTAGCCAGCAGCTTGTGATATTCAAGCACAAGGATCGGGATGCCCGGCTCTGATGGAACCGCATCGCGCACAATCGTAATATCTGATGGCAAGACCCGTTCCAGCTCGCTCGCGGCGCGCCGCATATGCCAATCGGTGGTCACGAGCCGCAAGGAAGCGACCTCGCGCTCCTTGGCCCAAGCGGCGATCTCGGTCGCATTGCTGTGGGTGTCGACCGCCTGAAAGCCCAAGGTTATGCAGCATTCCATTCGCAAATCGGACACGCCAAATTCCTCGGCAAATTCAGCCGGCTTCACGTCGGTATCAACCCCGCTCACCAGCATCACTGGCGCAAGTTCGCGGTTGAGCACATCAAGCCCTGCTGCAATTCTGCCCGTACCTCCGGTGGGAACGATCACCGCCTCTGCCTTGGTATCGCCCGCAGGCTTAGGAAGGCTGGTTGCAAACCAGATAAATCCGCCAACCCAAAGCAGAAACGCCGCTGCCAAAACCCGTCTCATCACAGCATCCGTTTCAACGCGCGCATCACGGTCGAGCGCGCGGTCAGAACAGCAAGCGCAATGCCCAGCAGCGGAATAGCGAGCAGCACCAGCCAGCTCAGCCAAGACAGGCCGCCGCCATCGACCATGCCGCTATCAAGGGCAGAGAACTGCCCGCCCACGATCAGCACACCGGTGAGGCCCATCATCAAGCCAAGCGCCCCGCCCATCGCTGCATCCTTGGCAACAGTGCGCTGGAAAATCTTCGCGATCTGTTCGTCCGTCCCGCCCAGATGATGCACGATCTCGATGGTTTCATGATGGGTTGAAAATGCACTGCGTGCCGCCAGCCAAACCGCCGCCGCACTGGTGATGGTCAGCAAGATAATCAGCACAAGGGCGAGATATTGGAGCGATGTCAGCGCGGAGTAGACCGGCCCAAGCCAGCTCGACTGCGCATCAACCCGCGCGCCTTCTATCTCACTATCAAGCAAGGATTGGAGCCGCGCGATTTGCTCTGCCGTGGCAGCATCGGCAAGCTCCACATCAATCAGCGCGGGTATCGGCACGGCATCGGCGGCATCCCCCTCGCCAAAGCCAGTGCCAAGCCACGGTTCGAGCAAAGCATCAAGCTCTTCCTTGGGCACGATCCGAACGCGTTCAACCGCCAAGTCGCCCTCGAGCAATTGCGCAGCACGCCGCGCGGCCTGTTGGCGCGCATCCAGATTGGCCTCGACGATCTGGACGCTCACCGCGCCCGACAAATCTTCAGACGCTGAACGTGCTAGATTGTTGAGAGCCATCGCGCCCGCGGCCGCCATAACGGTCAGCGCAATCATGATCGCGATCACCCAGGGTATCGGGCCAGAAATGCGCGCATTGGGAATGAGGCTGGCAGCGCGCTTTCCGGCGAATTCGGACGCATCCTGCGCCATTTTCTTAGCGCCAAAAGGAGATTTGGCCATCAGGCTTTCTCCCTCGGCCGGGGCGGATATTTGAGCGCGCCAGTGGGATCGGACAATTTGCCCTGGTCGAGCCGCATTATCAGCGAATCCGGCACTTTCTTAAGCAGGTGCACATCGTGGGTTGCGACTACAACAGTTGTGCCGAGCCGGTTCAGCGCTTCGAACAGGCGCAGCAATTTGAGCGCCATCTCCGGATCAACATTGCCCGTTGGTTCGTCAGCCACCAGAATATCGGGCCGCCCGATCACCGCGCGCGCAATCGCCACGCGCTGCTGCTCGCCGCCCGAAAGCGTGGTGGGATA
>CALLIO010000281.1 GCA_938009055.1 uncultured Altererythrobacter sp. | reverse complement strand
ATTTCGCCGGCGAGCAGCGGCTCCAGCCATTGCTGTTTCTGGGCATCGGTGCCGAATTTGGCGAAGACTTCCATATTGCCCGTGTCAGGCGCAGAGCAGTTAAAGACCTCGCTGCACCAACCATTACGGCCCATAATCTCGGCCAAGGGCGCATATTCGAGGTTCGTGAGGCCGGGGCTGTATTCGCCATATTCCTCAGGCAAGAACAGATTCCACAGGCCAGCGGCTTTCGCTTTTTCCTTGAGCAGTTCAAGGCCGGGCCAAGGCTTCCAGCGATTGGCCGGATCGTGGTTCCATGCAAGAACCTCGTGATCCACGGGAAGGATATTGGCATCGACAAAGGCCTGCAGTTTGGTGATCAGGCCTTGCGTTTTTTCGCTATATTCGAAGAGCATAATCTGGGTGTCCTAAGCTGTGTTTTCTAAGCGCGAAATTAGAGCGTGAGCCCGCCATCGGCGATTAGAGTGTGCCCCTGCACATAAGAGGCAAGCGGCGAGGCAAGGAACATGGCAGCGCCCGCCATATCTTCCGGAGTGCCCATTCGGCGCAGCGGGATGGAGCGCAAAGACGCCTCTCTGCGCTGCTCATTCTCGGTAGTGACAGCTGTCAGTTTTGTTGGAACCAGTCCCGGTGCAAGCCCGTTCACCCTTATCCCATCGCGCGCCCAAGATTGGCCGAGTGTTTTGGTAAGGCTAATCGCAGCGGCTTTGGAGGCGGCATAGGCGGGGTTGCCGATATTGGCTTTTAAGCCAGAGACCGAACTCACAATCACAATTGAGCCTTTGGCGGCGCTCAGCATAGGCTTGAATTTGGTCGCCGTGTGCATGACCGAGTTGATGTTGATATCCATCACATCATCCCAGCCGGGCTTGGCATATTCGGCTTGCTTGTAGCGGACGAAACCCTGCGACTGGACGAGCACATCCAAGTTATCAAAGGGCGGTTTGTAGGCGCTCAATTCGTCGAAATCCGCCACATTGACCTTTGCATAATGCAGGCCTTTGAGATCGGAGCCTTCTTCAATGGAATAATCGTCAGCGGAGTCGCGCGTGCCCCACACATGAACTTCGGCCCCGCGAGTGCGAAAGCCGTGTGCAATGCCGTTTCCAATTCCGCTGGAGCCGCCGACAACCAGCACGCGTTTCTGCGAAAAGTCCAAATCATTCATACGTTTTTCCCTCTCAATTCTTCGCGATCAGTCGGTGCGCGCGCTCAAACAGTGAAATTGTCATTGCATGCAACCGGTCGCCGGTTTCTTTGGGAGCCTTGCCAGCGCTCGCGCGGGCATGGGTTCCCTCCAATATTGCGCCCAATTTGAAACAAGCGAGCACACCGTACCATGGGGCCGCATCCAAATTGCGCGCCGAGTGTTTGCCATAATGAGCTATGAGTTCATCGAGGCTCGCAAAGCCATCCCAAGGCTGGATATCGCCCACAACAGGTGTGTGATCATCCGCCCAAGTTGCCATGACCCACCCAAGGTCGATCAGCGGATCGCCAATGGTGGCCAGTTCCCAATCGACAAAGGCTGCCAGTTCGGCGCTGTCATATGCGAACATAGTGTTTGCCAAATGGCAGTCACCATGGATGATACCGGGCGTGAAATCTTGGGGGAGGTGATCCTCAAGCCAAGAGACGATCCGCTCGACATCGGGCAGCTCTCTAAAGCCGGTCCACTCCTCGAAAGCGGCGTAGCTTTCGAGCTGCTTCATCCACCGGCCCGATTGCCGTTCTAGAAAACCGTCAGGCTTGCCGAAACCTTCCAATCCCGCAGCCTTGTAATCCACTGCTCCGAGAGCTGCCATTCCTTCGATATAGGAATATCCCATGCGCTCTCGGATCTTTGGATCGCTCGCGTGCAGTTGCTGCAAGCCATTGGCTGGATTGAAGCCTTCGATAGAGGCTATCAGATAAAAGCAGGCACCAAGCACCTCCTCATCGTCGCAGCCGGCGATGAATTGAGGGTGCGGCACCACAGTGCCGGATAGCGCTTCCAAGACGCGGGCCTCGCGCTTCATCGTGTCATTCGAGTTTTTTCGCAGATGGAGCGGCGGTCTGCGCAGCACAAACTCCCTGCCCCCGCGGTCAAAACGCAAGAGTATATTTTGGGTCCCGCCCGCTAGAAGCTGCAGGCTAGCAAGTGGTCCGTGTTCCAGGCCGATATCGTCCATCCAAGCTGTTAGAGCTTGCAGATCGATTGGTATCGCGTCTTCGTCAGAATGATTCGCCATAATGCAACTGTATTAATCATTTGTATTATTGCAAGGCGCAATTGCTTGTGGTTTATATGCAAGAGAGATGAGCAAACTGTCTTCAAAATCGCAAAGCCCCTCGGTTGAACGGCTCAAGGCCGAGGCTCAGCGCCTGTTTGCCAATCGAGGCATCGACGGCGTGACTGTGCGCGATATCGCCAAGGCCGCTGGCCAAAAGAACCCCGCCGCTGTCGGTTATCACTTCGGTTCGAAAAAGGCGCTGATCCGCGAGCTTATCGTCGATGGCGCCAAGATCATTGATGATCGCCGCAACGCGCAACTCGATGCTTTGGAAGAGGGTGACGATCCGACCAGCATTTCTCAAATCGTCGATATTTTGATCTATCCGTCGGTCAATTTGTCGGCAGACCGCGAAACAGACACTTACAACCGCTTCCTGCGCATGCTAACCTTGTCTCACCGCGACCTGTTCGATGATGCACTGGGAGGTCAGTGGAATTCTGGGTATCAACGCTGCTTAAAGCATTTGCGCGCGCTGATGCCGGCAAAGAGCCGGACGATCCAAAACCAGCGCTTTATCTTCCTTGAGTCTTATCTGGGCGGAGTGCTGAGCGCGCGTGAGACAAGGCTGGATGACACCAGCCGCGCTCACCCAACGTGGAACGACAAGTCAACGCTGGCGCATTTCGCGGCCACGATTACCCGAATGCTGGAAATGGAATAGGCCGTGCGAATGGCTGAAACAATGAGGCAGTCTAGGTCTTCGGGCTTTACCTTGGGCTCAAATGCGCAGAAGGTGACCTCAACAACAAAGAACATCTCAATGCTGGGGCTTGGAACCCCATGTTGTGGCATTAAGGAATAAGTGCTGGGAGAAATTGATGGCCGAAGCAACCATGGATGCACCAACAAATGCTGCGCCTGCATCCGAAGGGTTTGGAACGCCCGGTTATCGCGCTTATGTGCTTATCGCGCTTCTGGTCGTCTACATTTTCAACTTCATCGACCGCACGATCATCAATATTCTGACCGAGCCGATCAAGCTGACTTTTGGGCTCGAAGATTGGCAGATGGGCTTGCTAGGCGGACCGGCCTTTGCCGTGCTTTACACCTTTATCGGCATACCAATTGCGCGCGGGGCCGAGCGTTACAATCGAGTGCTCATCATCACATTGGCCGTTGCGCTTTGGAGCCTTTTCACCGCCCTGTGCGGTTTTGCCATGTCGTTTATGATGTTGCTCCTTTTCAGGATCGGGGTCAGCATCGGCGAGGCTGGTTGCACGCCGCCGGCCCAATCTCTCATTGCGGATTATTTTACCCCATCGCGCCGCGCCACGGCGGTCTCTGTCTATGCTTTGGGCGTGCCACTGGGAGGTATGCTTGCCTCGGTCTTCGGCGGCCAACTTGCCGGGCTAGACGGCGCGCAATACGGCGCTTTCGTCAATGCGATCGGTATCGGCTCGCTGTTTGGAGATTTGGATTGGAGCCAAGTTGAAGGCTGGCGGGTCGCGTTTGTGGTATGCGGCGTTCCCGGCTTGCTGCTGTCGCTGATCGTATGGCGCACCGTGAAAGAGCCGCCGCGCGGCTACACCGACCCTGCTGCGCTCCAAGGTCTGGAGAAAGCAAGCTTCAAAGAGGCGTTAGCCGTTTTGGCCAAGAAGCCAGCCTATCGCCACATTGTGATTGGTGCCACGCTCGCCTCTTTCGTGGGATACGGGGTGGGGCAGTTTACCACTTCATTCCTGTTGCGAACGCATGGCCTTACTATCCAAGAGGCATCCTTGCTTTACGGGGTAGTGCTGGGTTTGATGGCGGCGATCGGCGTCTTTAGTTCCGGCTGGCTGGCGGACAAGATGTCGCAAAAACATCCCAACGCGCTTTCCTGGCTGCCGGCTATTGGCATGGGAGCATCTGTTCCGCTCTATGCATTTGGATTTCTCATGCCAAATCTGTGGCTGGCTGTGCCCGCGCTGATGGTCGCCGCAATGGTCCACTATTTCTATCTTGGGCCAATGTATGCGGTATCGGGGGGCGTCGTCGACAGCCGGATGCGCGCAACATCGGTTGCGATCACATTGTTTGTCGTAAATTTGCTCGGCTATGGCCTCGGCCCGCCGATCATTGGTGTGCTTTCGACGGTCTTGAAGGATATGTTTCTCGACGGGCAAGGTTTGGGCCTGACGCTGGAGAGTTGCAAGCCTTTGCTCTCGCTCGGTGCTGAGGCGAAGGCGCTGCTCAGTGGCTCGGAGCTGAGTGCGATGGAGGCCTGCTCTAGTGCGGAGGCGCGCGGCCTACAGTGGTCGATCGTCATCTTTAGCTGCATTTATGGCTGGGCAGCTTTGCATTACCTGCTGGCTGGACGAACACTTCAGCGCGACATGGTTGCCAATTCTGCGACCTAAAATCGATCCATTGAAGGGTGTTAGGAGACTGTGCGCCTGTTGGTGAATTTGGCGAAAATCCACCCTCCAGCTGCGCCTGCTACAACCTGAGAGAAAAAGCCCAATGCTGAACGCGCGCCGCTGATCGGCACGGTTTGGAATTGCCAATACATCAGCCCAAGAGTGGCACCGATGGCGGCGGCGCCTGCGATGGGAAAGGCGATGCGGGATAGGCGCGGCAACATGCGCTTCAATGCCGAGGCAATCAGGAACCCGATCAGCAAAGCGATGAGAATAATCACCAGATACAGCCACATATTCGAAACATCGAATGCAGTCATATTCATCCGGTCGTCGAAGCTGACCGGCACATTGTGCGCAGCTATGACAAATTGCGCATTGGCGATCACCGCCAGCACATATGTTCCGACTGCAGCAAGCAGCAAAGCGGCAATCCAGCGGACAAATCGCATGGGTGTCTCCCTCTTGACTTGGCAGCCTAGATGCTTCGATCATCTAATCAAGCGCAAAGGTCGCAGTGGACAAACCGCCAAGCTAACCGGATAGTGGATGCGGTTTTTCAAACCAAAGGGACGGATTATGCGGACATTCTCAATCACTCTGGCTGTTTCACTCTCCTGCATTCTGGTGGCCGCTTGTTCTGATCAAGGCGCATCTCAAACAGGGGACAAGACCAGCGAACTGGCTGGGCGGGTCGCGGCAAGTCCGGTGAATTATACGATTGAGACGGTTGCAGAAGGGCTCGATCATCCTTGGTCACTCGCCTTTCTACCCGATGGCAATATGCTGGTAACGCAGCGCACGGGCGCGGTTTTGCTGGTCGGACGGGAGGGGGCAAAGCAAACCGCCTTTGACTTCAATGATGCCGGCGAGCTTGCGCCCGCTCATTATGGCGATGGCATGCAGGCCGGCGTTTTTGATGTGGCTTTGCATCCCGATTTTGAGGACAATGCGCAGGTCTATGTGTCCTACACAGGCTTGCTCGAGAATGGCGAAAACACGCTTTTGCTCACTCGCTTCACATTGGCAAATAGCAAGCTAACCGATGGCAAGCAGTTGTTCGCCGCTTCCCCCAGCCGCATTCAGGGCAACCATTATGGGGCGAGGATTGTTTTTCTGCCCGATGGAACCTTGATGATGCCCGTGGGCGATGCCTTCCATTTCCGCGAGGAGGCGCAGGAGCTGGACAATCACTTCGGCAAGATCGTCAGGCTCAACGCTGATGGCTCTGTGCCAGACGACAATCCCTTTGTCGGGCAAGAGGGGGCGCTGCCCGAAATATGGTCTTATGGGCACCGCAATCCGCAAGGGATCATTTTGGCGGCTGATGGGCGGGTGCTGGAAAACGAACACGGACCAGCGGGTGGCGATGAGATCAACGACATAAAGCGCGGTGCCAATTACGGCTGGCCGACCGTGACCTATGCGCTCGATTATTCAGGCGGACGTGTTTCGCCCTTCGAAGCGCTTGATGGGACAGAGCAGCCATTGGTCCATTTTACGCCTTCGATAGCTCCGTCTGGTTTTGCGCAATATTCAGGTGCTGCTTTCCCCGATTGGGAAGGCGATCTCTTCCTGTCAGCACTGGCGCTTAAACATGTGCGCCATGTCGATATGCGCAGCGATGGCTCACTGGGGGAGCAGCGCGAGCTGTTCGGCGAGCTGGACGTGCGTTTCCGCGATGTGCGCACTGGTCCTGATGGCTTCCTTTATCTCCTCACTGAGGAGCCGGGGGCTGAGAGCAAAGTCTTGAAAGTGATTCCTCAAATTTCGCGCTGAAATCTCTCTGCCAGCCTACTGTTCCTCTTGCCCAGGCGTGAAAACAGAAAGCCTTTCCTGCAAGGCTTCGAGGCCAAGGCTGGAAATCGCTTCTATTTTGCAATCCGCTCTGAGCAGATGAGCCAAGCCCTTCGCCGTTTGGGCAACAAGGTCGATGTTCTGTAAGCTCACCGCATGGCTTCTGACAACTTCTGGATCTGCGCAAAGGCCTGCTCCGATATCCTCGATCTGCGCAGCAAGCGCATCGAGTTCGTCGGCGATGCCAGTTGCGGCCGGCTGCAAGGGCAGCATTGCGGTCACGCGGCCAAATCCTGTGCATGGTCAGTCATCAAAGAATCGAGATCAATTACCATGACCATCTCATCACCAAGCGGCGCCAGACCTTCAAGAAAGCCGCTGATCGCATCCTGGGTTGTGGCTTCGGGCTTTTGAATGCTTTCCGCTTCAATTGAGACGATATCATTGACCGTATGAACGATCAGGCCGCGCGATTGCCCATTGTGCTCGGTTACGATTATCGGGTTGCGCGGTGTGGCCTCTGTTGGCGACCAGCCAAGCCGAACCGGCAAATCAATGACCGGCAGCACGGCCCCGCGCAAATTCACAACGCCTGCGACATAATCCGGCACGCGCGGAAGAACGGTGACAGGCGACCAAGCGCGAATCTCGCGGATGGCCATGATGTCGATACCGAACAATTGTCCGGCGACTTCGAATGTAATGAGTTCGCGGCCCATTTTGTCTCTACCTTCTTAGTTGCTTAGTGTGTCACGCGGCGAACCGCAGTTGCCAGCTTTTCTGCGTCAAACGGTTTGACGATCCATCCGGTTGCACCGGCGTCTCTCGCCCGCTTTTTCTTCTCGTCCGAGCTTTCGGTCGTGAGAACCAGAATAGGCCGGTCGGTATGACGCGCGCTGCCGCGCAGATTTTCGATCAATCCGAACCCATCCATGCGCGGCATGTTGATGTCGGTGATGACCAGATCGACTTCATTGGTGGCAAGCCATTCAAGCGCTTCTACGCCATCCTCGGCCTGTTCCACATCAAACCCATGAGCCGTAAGCGCCTGCATCAGCAAAGCGCGCATGCTTGGGCTGTCATCCACTGTGAGTATTCGGGTCGCCTTGTGCATTCTCTTTCGTCCTTAAAGATTAGAATAGTTCAACATCACCACCGGCGGATTTCGGCCGCCTTAGGGGTTGCTGCATAGGCAAGGGTTCGTCGTTCAATGTGCGACAACGGACCAACCCTCGGCTCGGAAGGAAATGAACCCGGCGGGCATGGCGCCCCTCGAGATCTTCTTGCGTCAGTTCTATTGACTCTCTCAGCAGAAAACTGCGCGCAAAGGCCGCATTTGCGCTGCCGATTGGCGCAAGCCCATCGCGGATATTTGCCCCACCATAGAGCCGTGCCTTCAGCCGCGATTTCTTTGCACCAAGCGCCAAGGTTTCGTTGACGAGCAGCTCCATCAGGAAAAGGCCGTAATGTTCGTCAAAATGCTCTGGATCTCTGTTGGAGGGAGGCTCGGCAAGCAGAAAATGGTTCATTCCGCCAACCTTGGCGACCGGATCAAACAGGCATGTCGCAACACAGCTGCCAAGGATCGTGGTGTATTCCAGCGAAGTATCACCGCTGGCGCGCGCCTGGCCTTGCATGATCGTGATCTTGGTGGGTTCAGCTGACGAACGCAGCGGGGCTCTGCGCTCCATTATTGTGCACCCGATGCAAGGCAGACTTGATCTGCAATCTTGGTCAATGGAAGAACTTCGCTCACTGCACCCAGCTCAATCGCTGCGCGCGGCATTCCAAATACAACTGAGGTCGCCTCGTCCTGAGCAATTGTCCAAGCACCCTTTTCCGACAACGCCAAAAGCCCTTTTGCACCATCCTGACCCATGCCGGTCATCAAGACTCCAAGAGCATCCGAGCCGACAATTTCAGCAACCGATTCAAACAGAGCATCGACACTTGGTTGGTGCCCAGACACGGGCGCCCCGGCGCGCAGAACCACCCGCAATCCTTTTGCTCCGGCCTTGGCGACGCGCATATGGCGATCACCCCCTGGTGCGAGATAGATATGGCCGCGCCTTATTACGGTGTCGCTTTCCGCGAGCATGACCCGCGCATCGCAAGCGCTATCGAGTGATTGCGAAACGGCCGGTGCAAAGCGTGCGTTGATATGCTGAACAATCATGGTCGGGGGGCAATCTTCAGGAAAGCCGGAAAGCAAGGTTCGCAGGGCTTCGACACCGCCGGTCGACGCGCCGATTGCGATCAGCCTTGTGCAAGGCTTGATCTTCGATCTGATGTCGCCCTTAGCTTGTTTCATCCCAGCACGTCCGGAGCCCAAATTTGCTTGAGCAGCCTCGCGCACCAGCTCAGCCAATTTGCCGCCGTCTTCGCCCGGGATTCCGCCGTAGCGATCGCTTTTTGCGTAACAGCTGACCGCGCCCAATTGCAGGGCAAGCGCCGTCGTGTTGTTGCCTTCTTGTGTTGATCCGGAGACAATAATTACCGGGGTAGGGCGCAAATCCATGATCTTTTTGAGGAACGACAGCCCATCCATGCCCGGCATTTCGATATCGAGTGTGACAACGTCTGGGTCCAAGGCTTTCATCAATGTGCGCGCCTCGTTCGCATCACATGCGCAGCCGACGACCTCAATATCGTCCTCTTTGGCCAGTCTGGCCTGCAGGACTTTGCGCATGAGCGCAGAATCATCAACGATGAGAACTCTTTTCAGCATCAATCTCTCCTGCGGTAGATAGTGGGGCCAATCAGATCGAGAAGAGCAGAGGCGCGCCCTGAAACGCGCTCTGAATGCCCGATGTAAAGGTGGCCGCCCGGTTTCAACTGGTTGGCCAGTCGCCAGACCAGTTCTTCTTTCGTTTCGTGATCGAAATAGATCATGACGTTGCGGCAAAAGATCACGTCGAACAGATTGCGGATGGGCCATTGCCCAAGCAGGTTGAGCTGGCGAAAACGCACCAGCGTGCGAAGCTCTGGTCCGACTTCAGTTGCACGGCCTTCCTCGCGGCACCAGTTCCGGCGCAGCACTTCGGGCACGGCCTTCATGTCTTCGGTTTCGTAGCTGGCGCGTATTCCTGCTTTAACAGCATGGTCGGCCAAGTCGCTGGCAAGCGCGACGATGTTTTGCCCTGCGATCTTTCGGCCTGTTTGCTTCTGCTCTCCAAGCAGCACCATCATCAAGGTCCATACTTCCTGACCGCTCGAGCAGCCCGCGGACCATATCCGCACCGGATCGCCTTTTGACGCCGCGGCAAGCAGGTTGGGCCGCACTTCGCTGGCGAAGTGGTCGTAATGATGCGATTCCCGATTGAAATAGGTGTGGTTGGTGGTCAGCGCGGCAATCGTGCGGGTTGAGAGTTCCGCATCCACATTAATCAGCTCTAGATAGTCACGAAACGTCGCGCATTGATGTTTGCGCAGCAAAGGGGCGAGCCGCGAATAGACCAGCATCTTCTTGCCTTCGCTCAGGACAATTCCAGCCTTCTGTCGCACCAATTGCGCAACGCTTTGAAAGTCAGAGGCTGAATAGACCTGCGGGCTTACACCTGGGATCAGGGGTTCGCTTGGGTTTGTGATTGTTTGGCTTTGCATGACTAGGCTGCGACCTGCCAATCGCCGGTGTGACCGGCGGATTGGACCAGATGATCGACATCAACAATCAGAGACACACGGCCATTGCCAAGGATCGTCGCACCGGCCACTCCATCGACAGCGTGATAGTGCGTATCCAAGCTCTTGATCACAAATTGGCGCTGATCGGTAATGGTGTCGACCAGCAAGGCGGCTTGGCCGCAACGCTCTGTTTCGACAATGACAACCACACCTTCGCAAGGGTCGGCCATTCTTGTCGACGCGCCTGTCAGCTGATCGAGCGGGAGCACCGGCAGGAAATGTCCGCGCACATTGAGCATCTGCCGATCATATCCCATGCCCTTTAGGTCAGCGGGCAATGGTCGCAGGCTCTCAACCACATGGGCCAACGGGATGACCAGCGATTGATCGCCGCTTTGCACAATCATTCCATCAGAAATGGCAAGCGTCAGAGGCAGCGCTAGGATGAAGGATGTGCCGCTACCTGGCGTCGATTCAATTGTGATGCGGCCGCCCAGTTCTTTCACATTTTGGCGCACAACATCCATGCCAACACCGCGCCCTGAAACGCTGGAGACTTGCTCAGCAGTCGAAAAACCCGGGGCAAAGACGAGATTGTTGATCTCTTCCTCGCTCAGCTGGGCATCTTCAGTAATCAGGCCGTTTGCGATGGCTTTTTTGCGCACTTTTTCCGCATTGATACCGCGTCCATCGTCCGAGATATTGATGACGACACGGCCAGCCTTTTGTTCGGCTGACAAGGTCAGCGTGCCTTCGGGATCCTTGCCCTGTGCCCGCCGTTCCTCAGCATCTTCGATACCGTGGTCGACAGCGTTGCGAATAAGGTGCGTCAGCGGTTCGCCGAGCCGCTCAATCACGGTCTTATCAAGCTCGGTACTTTCGCCTTGAACCTTCAGCTTTACATGCTTGCCGGTCGAAGATGACAGCTCGCGCAGCAATCGGGGGACCCGGCTGAAGACCGATCCAATCGGCTGGGCGCGGAAAGCCATGGCATGCTCTTGAACATCGCGCACAAGCGTGTCGAGTAGCGAGAGTTCTTCGATATGGGCAATGTCTTGGTCAGCCAGACGCTGGGTCAGCATAGCTTGCGCGATCACCAATTCGCCAACCCCGTCAATCAGCTTATCCAGCTTGCCAAGATCGATTCGGATTGATTGCGTGGCGACGGTTGGAGCAGGCGCAGTCGTTGCCGCAGCAGCTGGCGCATTGGGCGCTTTTGTATCTGGCTGTTTGTCGCCGTCGGTTTGCTTTGCCTCACTGGCCGCCTCATCATCAGAAGACGCGGTCTGGGGGTCATCTAGCTTTGTCTTGATGTCATCTTCACTACTGCCAAAGATGAGCGTGTAATCCTCTTGGGCGAAGTCGAAGACATCCTTGACGTCGTCATGCTTTACCTTGCCATCCATCCGGAATGTCCAGCCGAGATGCCCTAAGTCCGGGTCAAATTCGTCAAGGACTGGTACCTGCTTTAGATCACAGTCATGGCATGATCCGCCAAGATCGCTCACCTCTCGCAGCAGCAAGAGCGGCTCAGCACCGTTGCTCATCGCGCCTGCATGTGGGCGCAGGTGAAGGAACCATTCGGGCGCCGCGCCCGCCGGCTCATCGTGGCTGTCAGCGCTTTTGGTCTTTTCTGGTTCGCCCAAAAGGTCATCGAGCAAAGCGTCTATGTCATCGTCGCCGCTGGCTTTGGTGTCGGCTTGCGCCTTTTTTGGCGCAGCACTGACCGCTTCATGAGCGTCCTTTAGATATTGCAGGATAGCGCTATCATCAGGGGGCACAGTTGCTGATCGTGCAGCATCGACATGATCGCGCAAGCAATCGAGCGCTATCAGCAGTTGGTTGACAAGATCCGCTTCAATCGGAACTTTGTCTTCGCGCACATCGGCCAGCAACGTCTCGAATGAATGCGTAAAGGTCTGGAGCGCAGCATATCCGAATGCACCTGCGCCGCCTTTGATCGAATGCACCGCGCGGAAGATCGCATTGATCGTTTCTGCATCCTGCGTCCCCGCTTTGCAGACATCAAGCCCCGCCTCTGCTGCCTCGAGCGATTCCTCGCATTCGACGAAGAATATGTTCTGAATCTCGTTCGCATCCATCATTCAGCTCCGTCAGCAAGCAGTGTTTCGAGGCCCGCCAAACGCAGCGTATCAACGAAGGGTTCTGAAGGGGCATTCAGAGCAATGCCCCCTTCAGTATGGTCTGCAGAGACGAGCAGTTGCATCACTGCAAAGCCCAATCTCTCAACCTTGCTCGCATCCACTTTGGTTGCCTTCTCGCCAGCAGCGGCAAGGAATTCTGGATGCAGCGCGGCTGCCGCCGCCCGGTCACAATGGGATGGCAATTCAATTATTTGCATGGGCACACTCCCGCTGGTGTTCGTTTAGAATTCGCTCCAATCCTGGTCGTCGGGAGTTTCCTTAAGGGCGAGGTTCCCGCTCACACGAGGGGATGTAATCTTCGCACGCGAAGGGCTTGCTTTCGGGGCAGGTGAGCCAGAAAATTGAGAGAAGCCCTGGCCTTCACCCGGAACTTGGAACTGTTTGACGAGCCGGCCTAATTCACCCGCTTCATCTGCAAGGCTGCGCGCTGCGGCTGTCGATTCCTCGACCATTGCGGCATTTTGCTGCGTCATCCGGTCCATATCGCTAACCGAACCATTCACCTGCTCGAGATTGTTCGCCTGCGTCGCGGCCATTTCGGCAATATCGCTGACTTGTTCGGTGACTGCTGCCACACGAGTAACAATAGCTTCGAGCAATTCGCCGGTTTCATCGACAAGGTTGACCCCATCGCCCACTTGCTGGGTACTGGCGTTGATAAGCTCTTTGATGTCGCGAGCAGCATCGGCGCTGCGCTGGGCCAGCGCGCGGACCTCGTTGGCGACAACAGCAAAGCCCTTGCCAGCATCACCTGCCCTTGCAGCTTCGACGCCTGCATTAAGAGCGAGCAGGTTGGTCTGGAATGCAATTCCATCGATCACATCGATAATCTGCGTGATCTCTTGGGCTGATTTTTCAATCGATGCCATCGCGTTCACCGCCTTCTTGACGACATCTCCGCCTTCGGCTGCTTCGCGATGGGTTTCCGCCATCGATCCTTGTGCTTGAGCGGCGTTGTCAGCGGATTTTTTGACCAGATCGGTAACTTGGCTCATCGCGGCTGCGGTTTCCTCAAGGCTGGCGGCCTGCTGTTCATTGCGGCGCGCCAAATCATCGGAAGCGGCGCGGATTTCGTCAGCGCCAGTGTTGACGCTTCCTGCAGAGGTTCGGACCTGATCGATCATCTCGGCCAAACGCTCAACTGAGGAGTTGAAGGCTTCGCGCAGAGCTTCGTATTCAGGGTCCATTGCTTCGTTGATCGAAACAGTGAGGTTGCCGTCTGCAAGCTCTTCGAGTGCGCCCGAAAGCCGCTTGACGATGCGTTCCTGTTTGGCCGCACTATCGTGCTGGGCACGCGAGGCCTCGCGGAAGACTTCAATCGAGCGCGTCATTGTGCCGATTTCGTCCTGGCGATGCTCGCTTGTCTGGCCAACCTCCAAGTCACCGCTGGCCATGCTGGCCATGGTGTCTGCAGTGGTTGAAAGCGGCTTGAGAACCTTGCGTTGGATCAAAAGAATGCCAGCGATCGTGGAGGCGACAATCAACACACCGGACAGTGCGAGCAAGAGGCTGATCCAAGCAACCCGCGAAGCGCTTGTCGCCTCAAGCTCGCCTTGAATTTGCGCCGTATTGGCCACCAGGCCGTCGATCGCTGTGCGGTGGTCGCGATAGATGGCGAGCAATCGGTTGAGGGAACGGTTGACCGCTTCGGTGTTGCCGCTTCGGACGGCAGGTTTCAGCCTTTCGTCCACTTCGTTCCAAAATGCACGCCCTTCATTAGCGACAGTTGCTGCCACTCCAGTTTTTAGCTGTGCATCAAGGTCGGACTGCGCCCAATAGTCTGCGCGTTCAACCCAGACCTCTCTTTGTTCGGCAAGCTTTTCAGCATGGAAAGCGTACTCCTCTGGATATTTTGCCAGAAGCAGCGATTCCATGAAGGGCTCAACCAGATATTCGGGCGGGGGGAGAATATCGGCGTTGAATTCATTGAGCTGCTGACTCTTGCGATGCATCTCCCCGCCGAAGCGAATTTCATTGATGCCCCAAGCAGCCACCATCGCGGCCAACAAAATAAAACCAATCACTGCGATACCGCCAAGTCGGCTCAGCCGCTGAATGCTCATGAAACAACCTCATAGTTTGTTGAAAAGCCGCTTTGCCGGCCCTGTGATTTTCAGGACTAGCGGTCACGGCTGAAGAGGTGTTTGATCCGCTTCTAGTAAGTGTTCCTTAGAGCGGCGCAGGCGTTTGTTTGCGTTCTGCAATCTATACGCGGTCATCTGGTCAACACGCCAGGTTCTGATCCCCATGATGACAGGAAACGAATATGTCTAATGTCCGCGTAGTTGTAGTAGATGATTCAGCCGCGATGCGCGCCTTGTTTTGCGATATTCTCGATCAAGCCAAGGGCGTGGAAGTTGTCGGCACGGCCCGCAATGCCGATGACGCGCGCGATGTTATCGAGGAGCTTAGGCCTGACGTCCTAACGCTCGATGTGGAAATGCCGGGCATGACCGGGATGGAATTTCTCGAAGAGCTTATGGAAACGCGGCCAATGCCGGTCATCATGCTCTCCAGTGTGACTCAAGAAGGCACAGGCACCGCGCAAAAGGCTTTGGAATTGGGCGCAGTGGACTGCTTTCCCAAGCCGCTTCATACCTCGCAAGAGGAATTCACCGCGACCGTCAACAAACTGGGCGAGATTGTCATCAAAGCGGCGCAGTCCAAATATGGGTCTGGCGAAGATGGCGATGATGCAGCTGCAATGGGCGGCTATGAACCTGATGGCAAAGTGGTGGTGCTGGCCGCTAGTTCGGACAGCATCGAAGTCATGCGCGAGGTTATTGCTGCATTGCCTTCAAACTGTCCACCCACTCTCATTGTGCTCGATGCGGAGGCGGAAATGGCGGAGCGCGCCGTTGATCGCCTGCTTCCATCGGTCGCTTGCAAGATCGCCACGGCGCAAAATGACGCGCCCCTTGTCTCAGGCACGGTGCATCTGGCTTACGGCAAGAGCCACCATATCGTGATCGAAGATGGCCAAGCGCCCATCATCAAGTTGATTGATCGAGATCCTATTGCAGGACATCGCCCATCGGCCGACATGCTGTTTGCCAGTGTCGCGCGCGCCGGCTGCCAGGCCATTGGCGGTGTTCTCGCCGCCAGCCATGAAGACGGTGTTCGGGGGATCGAAGCTTTAGCCAAAAAAGGCTCGAGCGTCCTCGTCCAAGAAGGTGATAGCATCGGACCCAACAATCGGTTCGATGCTGTGTGCGGGCTGGATGTCGAAGTCACCCACGTGCCAGCCGGTGATCTTGGCAAGTGGATCATTAATGCGACGCAGGCCGCTCCGCTCGCTGCATAAACACTGAAAGGGCGTGAAATTCTTGCGCTCCGACTAGCCAATGCTCCTGCCCGCTGATCAAAAGATTAGATATTGTGATTCTTTCACTCTAGGCTGAACGCCCTTTTGGCTGCTCTTGGGGTATGGCCGCGCGTTTATGACTAACATTGAATCTCACGAAACCGACGATGTGATTGTCATTGGCGGCGGCGTCAATGGCTGCGGTATAGCGCGCGATCTGGCGGGGCGCGGGGTCCGCGTTCGATTGTTCGAAGCGAATGATCTGGCGTCAGGAACCTCCTCATCCTCTACCAAGCTAATCCACGGCGGATTGCGATATCTGGAGCACTTTGAGTTTGGGCTGGTGCGCGATGCTTTGTCCGAACGCGAAAAGTTGTGGTCGATCGCGCCGCATATCGTGTGGCCGATGCGCTTCGTTTTGCCGCATTTGCCTGGCGGACGGCCCGGATGGTTGGTGCGTTTGGGGCTGTTTCTCTACGACCATATCGGCGCAAGGAAGCTGCTTCCAACCAGTCGCTCGATCAATCTGAAAAAGGATGTGGCAGGGCGTGTCTTGCGCGGCGATATTGCCAGCGGTGCGGAATATTCCGATTGCTGGGTCGATGATGCACGGCTGGTGGTGCTCAACGCGCGCGATGCGGCCAATCGCGGCGCACATATTCACCCGCAAACCCGTGTCGTCTCCTTTGCACGCGAGGCTGATCATTGGAGCGTTATTGCCGAGGATAAATCGGGCAAGCAGACGCATTGCCGCGCTAAAGTTCTGGTCAATGCAGCAGGGCCAAGCGCAGAGGCGATCTTGACAGGCAATGATATGCCCTCGGCAACGTCAAGCCGGTTGGTTCGCGGTTCGCACATCATCGTGAAAAAGCTGTTCGAGCACGACAAGGCGTATTTCTGTCAGAATGACGATGGCCGGATATTCTTTGCCATTCCCTATGAAGATGATTTCACGCTGATCGGCACCACGGAAGCTGAGCACGAAGGCTTGCTAAGCGAAGTCAAGGCATCAGATGAAGAAGTGCTCTATTTGTGCGAAGCGTCGAACAGATATTTTGAGCAGCAGATTGCAGTGGAACAAGTGGTGTGGACGTATTCCGGTGTCCGCCCGTTGATCGACGATGGGGCCGACAAGGCAGAGGCTGCAACGCGCGGATTTCGTCTGGATCTGGATGGCGGGGAGAACGGGGAGGCAGGGGTGCTTTCCGTATTTGGCGGTAAAATTACCAGCTACCGCGAGCTTGCTGATGAGGCCTGCGATCTCTTAGCCGATTGGTTGCCAGACTTGGCGCGCCGAAGCTGGACCGCTGATGAGCCTTTGCCTGGCGGCGATTTTCCAGTGACGAAAGCGGCGGAGTTTTGTGACGGTCTGGCGAAGGATTTTCCTTTCCTGCCGCTCGAATTAGTCAATCGCTATGCCCGCACATATGGCACGGTCAGTCGGCAATTTTTGGGCGAGGCAGCCAGTCTCGCTGATCTGGGGCGGGATTTTGGACACGGGCTCTATCAGGCCGAAGTCGACCATTTGATCCGCAATGAATGGGCATCGAGCGCGCAGGATGTCTTGTGGCGAAGAACCAAGATGGGGCTGAGATTGGATGCCCAGCACCAGCAGATGCTCTCAGACTATATCGAGATGACGGTCTGAAGGATGATTGGGCTCTAACTGATCTCGACCAGCTCGATTAGCTCGCCCTCTGACCCTTTAAATGTGGCTGATCGCCTGCCCTCATAAGGTGCGTTTTCCGCGCGCTGGATATTGGTGATCGGCTCGAGAGGAATTGCATCAAGGTCAACGACCGCCAGCGTCAAAATCGAGTTTCCGGGCGGCAATTGCCCTGCGACTGTCGGGCGTTCACGGGCTATGTCCGGATATCCATCCACCTCGATAATCGGCATGCGCCCCTTATGCACCATGGTCAGGCTGGTTTTATGTGTATCGGGCAGCTCAAACGCGCGGTTGATCGAGGAGTAGGGTATCGTGTGCGTCTCGCTTTCATCGAGGCCCAATTTTTCGCAATACCAGTCTGTTGCCGCCTGCCGATCCTTGGCTGCCAAAATGCAGATAAAGGTTAGATCTACCGGAGATTGCGCCTTTGGCAAATCAGTTGTCGGCGTGTTGTCGCGCACTTCGTTGAGATAGATCATCTCTTGCCCGCGCCCGACCATTTGCATCGCGATCAAATGATCGAGCCCCGCAATATGGCGGGGAGGGCCGACGATATCAAACCCGCTGCCTTCCAAGGCTGTCGGCCAGGAAAATGCGTCTTCAACGCTCAGCTCGAATGCGGCCCAACCATAGGTTTGTGTCGCGCGAAAACCATCGGCCAAAGGTTGTTCGACCAAGCGAATATAGCTTTGCGCGCCGGATGTTGGCTGGAGCACAGCCTGGCGGTTTCCCGCGATCGCTGGTGCATCCCACGAAAGCGCCTGAGCGTCGGGCACTGTGCCCTTGAAAACAATCTTCAAGCCTAGCCGGTCATGATAATCCGCCAGCGCCATATCGAGATCGGGCACTGCAGCCGTCGCGCACAAAATGGCGCCGTGGTGAAGCGCGCGCGCGGTCATACAACAGCGCAGACGGTCTTAAGCTCCAGATAGTTTTCAAGCGCTGCTTGACCACTATCGCGTCCATAACCCGATTGCTTGGTACCGCCGATGGGGAGCGAGGCATCATACATCGCATGGCTGTTGATCCATACTGTTCCGGCATTCAGCCTGCTAGCAAGCCGCGTTGCGTTGGAGAGCCCTTCGGACCAGATGCCAGCTGCAAGGCCATATTCACTGTTGTTCGCTGCTGCGACGACTTCATCGGTATTATCAAAGCTCTGGATGACCAGCACAGGGCCAAAGATTTCTTCGCAAAGCGCCTTCGCATCGGGTGCCAATCCGGTGATGACGGTCGGCTCGACGAAGCTGGCATTGGGACCGGTGACATTACCGCCGCAATGCACGGTTCCGCCTTCTGCTTTTGCGCTTTCAATATAGCTTGCGACCTTCGCCGCATGTTGTGCGGAAACCAGCGGGCCCATGTGGGTTTCCGGATCAAGGCCGTGGCCGAGTTTGATTGACTTTGCCGCTGCGACAATTCCCTCAACGACTTGGTCATATACGCTCGAATGCGCATAGAGCCGCGAGCCCGCGATGCAGACCTGACCGCCATTGAAGAAGATCGCATTGGCTGCGCCCGGGATTGCAGCATCTAGGTCAGCATCCGGCATAATGATGACCGGCGATTTTCCGCCCAATTCCAAGGTGACGCGCTTAAGATTGCCCTTGGACGCATCGACAATCGCGCGGCCAGTGGCTGTCGATCCGGTAAAGGCGATTTTGTTCACGTCGGGATGGGAGGCAAGGTGCGAGCCTGCCTCGGCGCCGAGTCCGGTAATGAGGTTGATGACCCCAGCAGGAAGACCCGCCTCTGCCATCAATTCCACCAGCCGAAGCGCGGTGAGCGAAGTGTCTTCAGCTGGTTTCAAGACCAATGTGCAACCCGCCGCCAGCGCGGGCGCTAGCTTCATCGCTGTGAGCACCAATGGGCTGTTCCACGGCACGATTGCGCCCACGACGCCCACAGCTTCCTTGCGTGTGTAGGCGAAGATTTCTTTACCCTCTGGCTGGTAATTGATTGAGGTTGGAATGGAGGATCCCTCAATCGCGGGAGCCAGCCCTGCAAAGTAGCGAAACTGCGCGATTGCGCCGGGGATTTCGGCCCAGCGCCCTACATACAGCGCCTTGCCCTGATCGAGCGTTTCCAGTTCTGCCAATTCGTCAATATTGGCTTCCATCAGATCGGCGATGCGCTGAAGTATAGCGCTGCGCTCCATCGGCGTCATCGCGCTCCACGGTCCGGTTTCGAAAGCCTCGCGCGCGGCGGTAACAGCTTTTTCGACATCGCCTGCTCCACCCTTTGCGATCTGGCCAATGACATCACCACTGGCCGGATCATGGGTTGGAAAATGTCCGCCCCCGCTTGCATCCACCCATTCGCCGCCGATGAAAAGCTTGTGCTTGCCCTTATCGAGAAAGGCTTGAGCGGCCGCGCTTGGTGAGAAACTGCCAATGGAAATATCGCTCATGCTTATTCTCCCTTTGCTGCCAATTGGCCAGGAATATGGCTTTCGTGATTGGCGGAATAATGATCGGCCAATTCTTCGCGGGTTGGCCACCAAACGCCATCGAGACCTTGGGCAAACTGGATGAATTCGCGCAGGGCGCGGATCATATGCGCGCGGCCTGAAACATGCGGATGGAGCCCAACATTCATGATACGCGGGTGTGCCGCGCCTTCTTGATGAAGCACGGACAATTCCTCAATCAGCAGGTCGCGATATTCGTCACACGTGCGCATGTTGCGCGTCACGATGGTGAAGTCGTTGATGACGTTGGAATAGGGAACGGCGACCAGCGGTCCGGCATCGGTGCGGATCATGTAAGGCTGGTCGTCATTCATAATGTCGCAGTAAAAACTGAAGCCTTCCTCGGCCAAAATGCTCGGCGTGTTGAGGGTGCCGCGCAGGCTGGAAGAAAGCCAGCCCTTGGGCCGCTTGCCGACATGCTCTTCATAAATGGCAATCGAGCGGCGGATGATGTCGCGCTCGGCCTCTGGATCATCGTGAAAATCGGTGAGCAATTCGCCTTGCTCGTAATTGTGGGCGATGAGTTCCCAGCCGCGATCAAGGCAGGCCTGCGTCATCGCGCTGCGCCGTTCAAAGGTGACGGCATTGGTCGTGCAGCTGGCCTTGGCATCCAGTTGATCGAGCATGTCGATGATCCGCCAGACCCCCACGCGCTGGCCATATTCGCGCCAACTGTAATTGGGATAGTCGGGAATGCGCCCGGCTAGCATATTGGGAAGCAAAGCCGGGCCGCCAGCATAATAGGGCTGGTCGGTGTCCTTGGTCAGGTCCCACGTTTCCATATTGATCGTAATGACCAAGGCGACGCGCGCATTGCCCGGCCATTGCAGTGGGCCGCGCTCAGTTATCGGAACATAATCATATTCGAACATTTAGTGTCTCACCCATGCTCTTGGTTTTACTGTGCGATTTGCGTGACGCCATTGGCGCCGAGTTCTGCGATGGCTTCAGCGGAATAGCCCAGATCAGCGAGAATTGCCTGCGCATCGCGGCCAATTTCTGCCAATTGCGCGTCGCGAGCCAGCAATTGTCCGCCCATCTCAATCGGAAGGGTGGGCAGGGACGTTGTGCTGCCATCGCTCAGCGTCACGCTTTCCAACGCGCCAGATGCGGTCAGATGCTCGTCTTCGAACAGATCTTCAGGCTTGCCAATCGGAGCAAAGGGGATGCCCGTGCCTTCGACCTTAGCGATAATTTCAGCGCGCGTCATGCTGCCCATCAAAGCGCGCACTTGCGGCATGATTTGCTCGCGCGCGGCGACCCGCGCATTGTTTTCGCGCAAGGCTTCATTGGCCCAAAGCTCGTCTAGTCCAAACGCTTCGCAAAACTTGGCCCAAAGCGGATCGCTGACAACACCCAAGAAGAGCGGCTCGTCCTTTGTCTCAAACACATCGTAGATCGCCCAGGCCGACACGCGCACTGGCATGGGTTGGGCGGGCTCGCCGGTAACAGCCAATTGCGCCATATGCTGACCCACAAGATAGGCGGTGGTCTCGAACAGCGATGATTGAACCTTTTGCCCTTTGCCGGTCCGGTGGCGCTCTTCAATGGCTGCAAGAATACCGATCACGCCGAACATGCCGCCAGCCACATCGATCACGCTTGCCCCTGCGCGCAAAGGCTGACCCGGCGGGCCTGTCATATAGGCTAGGCCGCCCATCATCTGGGCGACTTCATCGAGCGCGGTGCGGTTTTCATAAGGGCCGGGCAGAAACCCTTTCTGCGAGCAATAGATCAAGCGCTCATTGGTTGCGGACGAATCCTCATAGCCAAGACCAAGCCGATCCATCGCGCCGGGGCGATAATTCTCGACCAGAATGTCTGCCTCGCCAATCAGCTTGCGTGCAATGTTCTTGCCTGCGTCTTGCTTCAGATCGAGGCAAATGCTGGATTTATGCCGGTTGTACATCGGGAAATATCCTGCGCCCGACCCCCGCAACCGGCGGGTCCTGTCGCCACCAATCGGCTCGACCCGAGTAACCTCAGCCCCAAGCGAGGCCAAGACTGCGCCCACGGTCGGCCCCATGACCATATGGGTAAACTCTATAACCTTGAGCCCTGCGAGCGGGCTGGGAGTTTTCGGCTGCGTCATCCGTGTGCCTTCAGATTTTGTGTGCTTTCAAAGCCGAGCGGCACACCGGCATCGGCAGTGAAACCGTAGAGCGGCTCGCCAGGCAGAGCCTCTGCCAGAATGGTGCGGGTCTGAAGTAGGGCATCCAGATCAATGCCGGTCTCCACGCCCATCGCGCTGAGCATGAAGACGAGATCTTCTGTCACGATATTGCCCGATGCACCCGGCGCAAATGGGCAGCCGCCCAAACCGCAGAGCGAGGCATCAAAAGTGGTGATGCCAACCTCTAGCCCCGCGACAACATTGGCGAGGCCCAACCCGCGCGTATTGTGCAAATGCAAGCTGTTGAGCTTGTCATCGCCAACCGCGCTTTTCACTCGTTTGACCAGATCGCGCACTTGGGCAGGATTGGCATATCCGGTGGTATCGGAAAGGCACAATTCCTGCGCGCCGGCAGCGATGGATTGTTCGGCGAGCCGCACAATTTGTTCGGTCGCAATCGGGCCTTCCATCGTGCAGCCAAAGGCGGTGGACAGTCCAACTTCGAAATAGGGGCGCGAGGCTTCGGGTTGGCGTGCAACCAGATCGGCGACCGCTTTGATCTCCTCGATCATTTGCTCATGGGTCTTGCGCAGATTGTTGAGGCTGTGTGTCTCTGACATGGAGAAGGGGATCGATATCTTGTCGGCGCCTGCCGCAATGGCTCGCTCGGCCCCTTTGAAATTGGGGACGAGCACGGCGACATCCAAATCAGGGATCGTTTTCGCAAAGGCCACGACTTCGGCGGTATCAGCCATTTGTGGCAGGAGGCTGGGCGGAACGAAGCTGCCGACCTCAATCTCGCTCACACCAGCGGCGGCTTCTGCTGCGATCCAAGCCTTCTTGGCGGCAAGCGGCATGATCTGGTCGATGCTTTGAAGGCCATCGCGCGGACCAACTTCGCTGATTGTGATTGCATTGCTCATAGGTAAATCCAGGGGCGCTCGTTCTTGTCCGTATCGTGCCAACGGCGAATGTCATCCGCGCTTTGCATAGTGAGTTCAATTGAATCCAAACCGCCGATCAGCATCGCTTTGGCTTCCTCGTCGATTGTGAAGGTCCAGCGTGATCCATCGGGTAAGGAAACGCTTTGATCGGGTAGGTCGATAGAGACATTTGCATCGCTAGCGGCGATTTGATTGATGACTTCGGCAGGCAATCGCACGCACAGCACGCCCCCGCGCGAGCAATTGTTTTCAAAAATCGGCGCGAAGCTGGGCGCGATAATTGCGCGAATGCCAAATTCGGCCAGCGCCCAAACGGCATGTTCGCGGCTTGAACCGCAGCCGAAATTCTCTCTCGCCAGAAGAATTTCAGCACCGGCGAATTGCGGATCATTGAGCACGAAAGCGGGGTCAGGCGCGTAGTCGCTTCCCGCAAGATAGCGCCATCCAGCAAACATCCCTTTGGCCAGACCGGTTTTGCCTGTGCTGCGCATCTCGCGCGATGGGATGATCTGATCGGTGTCGATATTGGCATACAGCAGCGGCGCCGCACGCGATGTGAGGGAGGTGATCGGGCGGCCCATCATGCAAGCTCTCTATGATCGGCGATCGCGCCCTTGATCGCGCTGGCCGCGACCGTTTCGGGGCTGGCGATATGGGTTTTGACGCGGTGGCCCTGCCGGTTGCGGAAACTGCGATTGGTCGAGCTGACAACGCGCGACCCTTCGGCAAAGCTTTCGCCGCCTGCGAAAAAGCACATGGAGCAGCCGCTCTCTCTCCATTCGAAGCCAGCCTGCGCAAAGATTTCGTGCAGCCCTTCTGCTTCAGCCGCGCGTTTGACCGCAGAGGAACCCGGCACGCAGACAGCTTTGGTGCCTTGAGCAACTTTACGCCCGTCGAGCACTTTGGCAGCGCGACGCAAATCGCTGAGGCGCGAATTGGTGCAGCTGCCGATAAAGGCTGCATCAATAGGTAGACCGACCAGCTTTTGGCCGCTTTCCAAAGCCATATAATCAAGCATTTGCGCATCGGCACTTGGCGGCACTGCGCCATTGATGGCAATCGCGGCATCCGCGCTCGTGCCCCAGCTGATCATCGGCGCGACGGTACCGGCGTCGATTGTGATCTCTTCATCGAAACTGGCGTCGGGATCGGAATGCAGCGCGTGCCAGCTTTCGATCGCAGCGTCCCACAACGCGCCTTTGGGTGCGAAACGCCGTCCATGCAGATAACCGAAAGTCTTTTCGTCAGGAGCAATGATGGCGCTCATCGCGCTAAATTCGGTTGCCATATTGCACAAAGTCATGCGGGCTTCCATGTCGAGCGCGCGCACCGCAGGGCCGTTAAACTCGATCACTTTTCCGCGCCCGCCAGAAGCTGAATATTGCGCAATAAGCGCAAGGATCATGTCTTTCGCGCTGGCACCTTCACCAAGCGTGCCTTCAAACGTGACCCGCATTGTTTCTGGCCGTTTTACTCGCAATGCGCCCGTTGCCATTGCATGTTCAGCCTCGGACGAGCCGACACCCCATGCCAGCGCGCCAAACGCGCCCTGTGTGCATGTATGACTGTCCGGTGCGATCAGGGTTGAGCCAGGTAAGACGATACCCAGTTCTGGTGAGATAACATGGGTTATGCCTTGGTCAGCGTCGGTAACATCGAACAAATTGATGCCCGCTTTTGTCGCAGCGGAGCGGGTCTCCGTAATAAAGGCCTGCCCATCTGGCATAAGCGTCGCATCGCCGCGCCCTGGCCGTGTATCGACGATATGATCCATCACGCAAAAGACACGGGCCGGATCAATAGGCTTGCGGCCTGCCTCGCTTAATGAATTGAGGGCAACTGCTCCGGTCCGTTCGTGCAGGAATATCCGATCAATCGCGACCAGCGCATTGCGACCGGTCAGCGGCTTGATCGCGTGGCGATTCCATATTTTGTCGAACAGCGTTGAGGCCATAAGGTCCAATCGCAAAAAACAGGGCGTGAATATACAGCGAACCCGGACAGATAATCGCTGTGCGAACAAATAGGGCAATACACCTGCTTCGCGGCTGCGCAGCGTCGCATAGCGTTGGAGTAACCTCGGGAGGCTTATGATGGCACAAATTGGCACAAAGATGGTCGAGGATGGCCGGACAGCGCGCCAGATTTTCGAGGAGCTGATGGCCAATCCGGCTCGCAAGAAGTTTGGCTTTGGTTCAAAGCTTGCGATCGTCAATGTCGATGTCCAGCAGGCTTATACGCGCACCGACATGTTCAAAACTGCGTATGAAACCGATCCGCGTCAGATCGAATATATCAATACGATCTCCAGCCTTGCCCGCGCGGAGGGAATGCCGGTTATCTGGAGCCGCGTGGCCTATAAGAATGATGCGAGTGATGCAGGCGTTTGGGGAACGCGCACCGATACAGAAGATTCGCTCCAGAACATTCGCTATGGATCGCCGCGCCACGAATTTGACCCGCGCTGCGAAATTGGCAGCGATGATCTGTGCTATACCAAGCGGATGCCCAGCGCCTTTTTCGAAACGCAGCTGGCAAGCTATCTGACCTGGCACAAGGTGGATACAGTGATTGTGACCGGTGGCTCTACTTCGGGCTGCGTTCGGGCGACTGCTGTCGATGCACTAAGCTATGGCTATCGCACCATTGTTCCGATCGAGACATGCGCGGATAAGCACGAGAGTTATCATTTCGCCAATCTCACCGATTTGCAGATCAAATATGCCGATGTTGAACCGGTCAGCACGGTTATCGACTGGCTGGAGGCTCATGGATGAGCGCGCAAAAGAGCGATCCGGGGCTGTACGAGTACCAACCCTATCGCGGGCGGCGCAAACTGGTTTGGCCTGAAGGTAAGACTTGCGCTGTTTGGGTCGCGCCTAATCTGGAATTTTACGAGCTAGACCCTCCGGCTAATCCGAATCGCAAATCTTGGCCCAAGCCGCATCCCGATGTGGTTGGATACAGTCACCGTGATCATGCCAATCGCATATCGCATTGGCGCATGGCAGAGATGATGAGCCGTCACGGATTTCCTGGCTCGGTCAGCCTATCGGTTGCTCTATGCGATCACATCCCCGAAGTCGTCGCAGATGCGCGGGATCGCGGCTGGGAGTTCTTCAGCCACGGCATTTACAACACCCGCTATTCTTACGGCATGGACGAGGCGCAAGAGCGTGCAATTATCGAGGATTCGATAGCAACGGTCGAGCGCGCCACTGGTCAGCGCATTCGCGGCTGGCTGGCGCCGGCGCTGACCCATACGCCGCGCACGCTTGATCTGCTGGCAGAGTATGGGCTTGATTACACATGCGACCTTTATCACGACGATCAACCGACCCAAATCAATGTCGCCAAAGGTAGCCTGACAGCCATTCCCTACTCGCTTGAGGTGAATGACCATTATGGCTTTTTCATCTACAATATGTCGCCGCGCGAATATGCCGACACGTTGATCCGCCAATATGACCGACTGGCTGATGAAGGCGCGAATTCAGGCACAGTCATGTGCATTCCGCTGCACAGCTATTTGATCGGGCAGCCGCACCGGATCGGCGCGTTTGAGCGCGTGCTTGAACATATTGCGGGGGACGGCAGGGCATGGATCACCACGGCAGGCGCCATTGTCGATAGTTTTGAGGAGCAAAGCGTATGAGCCTTGATCCTGAATACATCGAATATCCTAAGCGCAAACGGGGGATGGACCATGATTTCTATCCCTATAGCAATCTCTTTTCTCGTCCCAAGATCGCCTGGGATGATGGCAAGGAACTTCTGGTTTGGCCGGTCATCAGCCTTGAATATTTCCCGATGGTGCCAAACGATGATCCGTTTCGCGCTCCCGGGCACATGCAGACCGCTTATCCCGATTATCGCCATTATACTGCGCGCGAATATGGGACGCGGATCGGCATTTACCGCTTGCTTGATGCATTCGAGAAGCGCGGTATCGCGGTTTCGGTAGCGATGAACGCAGCTTTGGCGCAGCGCTATCCCCAGCTTGCCGCTGACATTGTTTCAGGCGGGCACGAGATTATCGCGCATTCGGTTGATATGAACGGCACAATCGCCGGCGGCATGGATGAAACGCGCGAGAGCGAGCTGATCGCCAAGAGTTTTGATCTGCTCGAAAGCGCGACTGGTAAGCGCCCGCAAGGTTGGCTTTCCATTGCGCGTTCGCAAAGCTTCAATACGCCGCGCCTGTTGGTAGAGGCCGGGGCACGCTATATGTGCGATTGGGTCAATGACGAGCTGCCCTACCAATTCGACACAGCCAGCGGGCCGATCACCAATATCCCGCTCAATCATGAACTATCAGATCGCCAGATCATCAATGTGCAACAGCATTCGATGGACAGCTATGCCGAGCAAATTCGCGACGCGAGCGACTGGCTGCTGGAAGAGGCGGCGGAATATGGCGGGCGGATGCTGCCCTTGCATCTCACGCCCTATATCAGCGGGCTACCGTTCCGGATTGGTGCGTTCGAACAGTTGATTGAGGAATTGGCAGAAAATGCCCGCATTGGCTTTGCAACAGGTGAGGCTTTGCTGGACCAATCGCAGGCGGGCTGAGCAGCGCTTTAGCTGTCGCGGATTTCCTTGCTGACCTGTTCAAGATCAGGCTCGCTTTTCTGCATGGCTTCCATCGATTGCTGCACGCCGCGCATCACGCGGGCGATGTATTCGCGGGTCTTAAGGCCGCGTTCGTAAGCTTCGTCGCGGTCGGGCGTGTAGGCTTCGATATCTTCGCGGCTAATCGAGCCCTTTTTATCGAGCACGCGTTCGACCGTATCCAGCCGTTCCCGGACCACCGACACTTCAGCGACGAGCGCCATCAGAATGGACAACATCCGCTCGTTTTCCGGCGCATCGAAATAAGCTGGGCGCTTGCCCTTCGCTTTTTTGCCAGCAAGGGATATCCAGTCCATCGGGTCGTCGCTCATGGCCCCAATTCTCCGTTCAATTGACAGTGCAGTGCTAACTCATGGCATCGCGGCGTAACGCAAAGCGCCGCCATATATCCGCTGTGCGATTAAATTGACCGAAGCCTGCTATCACCCACGCGGCGCTGCGTAGCGTATTGCTTTGCCAAATGGGGAAGACGCCATGAAGATTATTGTCCTGTTCAACCTCAAGCCCGATGCGGATATCGCAGCCTATGAAGAATGGGCAAAGTCGGTCGATATTCCCGGGGTCAATGCTTTGTCATCAGTGGATGAGTTTGCCGTCTTCAAGTCGGCAGGACTTCTCGGAAGCGATGGCGCGCCAAGCTATGAATATGTCGAGATTATCGATGTAAATGATATGGATGCGTTCGGCGCGCAAACCTCGACCGAGGCTTTCCAGAAAGTCGCAGCAGCCTTTGGCGATTTTGCCGACAATCCCGAATTCATCCTGACCGGGGCGCTGTGACCATGGCGCGCTTTACAGGGAAAACCGTGATCGTCACTGGCTCTGGCCGGCACAAGGGGCTGGGGCAAGGGATCTTGCAAAGGTTCGCCGACGAAGGCGCCAATTGCGTAGTCTCTGACATTGGCGCGCCAGCGGAACATATGGGCGCTGACCACATTGGCTCGACTGCGGAAATGGAAGAGGTTGCCCAAGAGCTGATCTCGCGCGGCGGACAGGCGATGACCGTCGCATGTGATGTGCGCGATGAGGATAGCTGTCAGGCAATGGTTGATGCAGCTTCGAAGCATTTTGGCGGGGTTGATGTGTTGATCAACAATGCCGGGATCGGCTATATTATGAAGTCGCTGCTTGATACAAATGCGGATGAATGGCGCGCTGTGATCGACGTCAATCTTTCCGGCGCATTTCATTGCACCAGGGCTGCGGCGGCACATATGGTTGGCGCAGGCAAACCGGGCCGGATCATCAATATCGCGAGCCAAGCGGCAAAGAGCGGATTTCCGCATATGGTGCCATATTGCAGCTCCAAACACGGGATGATCGGGCTTACGCGTTCGGCCGCAGTGGAGCTTGCGCCCCAGAAGATCACCGTCAACGCCGTGTGCCCCAACCATGTGACAACAGGGCTGGGCGAAAAGCAGAACGCCTATTTCGCTGAGTATAAGGGCTTTGCGAATGTCGATGACTATCTCGCCGATATGCGCGTGAGAAACCCGTCAGGGCGAACCGGCCTTCCCAGTGATATTGCCGCTGCCTGCGCATGGCTGGCGAGTGATGATGCCGCCTATGTGACAGGCGAAGCGATGAATGTCTCTGGCGGCGAAGAGATGCATTGAGGCAAGCATGGACTATTCATTTGGCGAAGAGACCGTGTCTACCGATCCGTTGCAAAGCGACTTTGGCGAAGATAAAAATGAAAGTTCAGGATCTGCCAGCGAGGCGAATGTGGCTGAATCAAAACTAGATCGCGGCGTACCCATCAGAGCGATAAGCCGGGGCTTGTCTGTGATCCAGGCGGTGAACCGGATCGGGCCGATTTCGATGATGGAGATTTCGCGCGCTGCTGAAGTCCCTTATCCAACAGCGTGCCGCATCGTTCAAACATTGATCCATGAAGGCATGATCGAGCGCGAACCATCGCGCAAACGGTATCGCGCAACCGCGCTCGTCCAGACATTGTCGACCGGCTATCAGGCCGAAGATGCTTTGGTAACGGTCGCGCGCGATCATCTTGTCAATCTAACCGAGCATGTGAATTGGCCGATCTCACTGGCGACGCGCGTGGGCACCAGCATGATGGTGCGCGATTCCACTCATGGCCAGACCAGCCTGACCTTCACCAATTACTACGCCGGATACACCTTGCCCATTTCCGAATGCGCATCCGGTAAAGCCTATATCGCCCATTGCGACGAGACTGAGCTTGAAGCGATTGTCGAGGGTTGGCGCATGACGGAGAATGATACCTCGCGCGTTGGTCTGGTGCTGGTTGGTGACAATGCCGTGCTGGAAGATATTCGCGCCAAGGGTTACGCCGTCCACAATCGCAACACTTACACGGCCGATGCCGGTAAGACCTCTTCGATTGCAGTACCGATTTTCAGAAACGGTGATGGCGATGTCGTGGGCACGCTGACCCTCATCTATTTCGCCTCGACCATGACCAATGTGGATGTTGCAGCGCGTTATCTCGCCGATTTGCGGGAGACAGCGACATTAATTGGCCGTGATCTGACGATTGCAGAAGGGCGCATGGACTAAAGCGGCTCAGGCGCTGCCAAAGCGTTTTTGCAATTCCTCTATCCGCTCTTTTCCCATCAGCTCGTTCATCTCGCTAAATTCGAACCAATCCTCGCCATTGGGATTGGCGTCATCTTGGGTGAGGCCGGTGAAGAACTTTTCAGCTGCGGCAGAAGCGCTGAGCGGCGCGCCCGCAGGATAGATTACCACTGAAACGCCAAGCGCTTGATATTCAGACGGCTTCAGGATCGGTGTCTTTCCGCCATGGGCTGCGTTTATCATCAAAGGCAATTCGAGCGACCCGGCCGCATGGGCCATATCCTCGCGAGAGGGCGGTGCTTCTAAAAAGAGCCAATCAGCACCCGCTTCAGCATAAGAGTGCAGCCGATCAATTGCGCTCGCTAATCCTTCTGCGCCGCATGCATCAGTGCGAGCTATGATGACCATATCACCCTCTTCGCGCGCTTCGACGGCAACCTTGATCCGCGCGCACATTTCAGCTGCCGGAACCACGGGCACCCCATCAAAATGACCGCATTTCTTTGGAAAGGGCTGATCTTCAAGCTGGATCGCCGCGATGCCAGCACGCTGATATCCTCTCACACAATGATCGAGGCTAGCCAGACTGCCAAAGCCCGTATCGGCATCAGCAATAAGCGGCGCGGTGCTTTTTTCTGCCATGCGAGCAAACGGCGTGATGAAATCGCGATAGCCAGCGATGCTGAGATCGGGCTCGCCCATTGTCGCTGCCGCGTTCCAATATCCAGAAAGATAATGCGCCCCAAAGCCGTGGCGATTTGCGAGGAGCAGCGACATCATGTCGTAGACGCCCGGCGCGACCAATATATCATCGGACAAGGCGCGTTCGCGGATGAGGGCTGCGCTCATTTCCAATCCTTCGCCGGCATCAAAACTCTTCAAGCAGCCTGCCGAAACCGGCGATTTTGTCGCTGATCCCATTTTGCCTCAGCGCATTCCAATAGGTCGCAGTGTTGATCGCAATCACAGGCTTGCCGAGATACATTTCGGCAGCTGCGGCCAGCCGTGTCATCGACAAATTCGTGCCGACCTGAACCAGCGCATCGACATCATCGCCATCCAGCGTTTTGAGCTGATCGCGCAGGGTTGCGGTGCTCACTTGCGCAATGCTTGTCCAGCTGGGACAGCGCAGACAGATATCGCGCACCACTTCGATCCCGTGATCGGACATGAAATGGGAAACTTGCGCATTGGCCGAAGGGAAATAGGGCGAAAGCACAGCGATCCGCTTGATCCCGCCATAGGCGTTGAAGGCCTCAATCAAAGATTGGGAGCCGGTGCACAGCTTTAGGCCCGCTTCGCTCTCAATATTCTCACGCCATTCCTGCGCGCCCTTTGCGCCGCCGTAGAATGTGACAGCGGACATCCCCATGACCAGAAAGTCAGGATTGCAGGTCAATACGCCGCGCACCGCATCGAGCGTATTGCGCGAGATTTCCAGCGTGCCAGCCATAAAACTTTCGTCAGAGATTGCCTGCGCATCATCGACGACAATGCGGCTATAATGATTGGTAACACCGACCGGGCGCATATCGTCAAAGTCGGGCTGGACGATTGTGTTGGTCGAAGGGCCAAGCACGCCGAACAAGGCTCTGTGGCCTTGTGCATCGGGGAATGGTCTGGGCTTTAACGGCATGTCACAGGCTCCTGCTCGCTAGCCCCTAGCATGTCACACGATGGCTTTTTGCTGTTCAAGGCTTTCGATCATCGATTGACGCAAGAGGTAGGAGCGGCGCAGTTCAACATCATTCCGATTGCGTTCCATCTCTGACTTGCGCAATTGATGCTCGGAACTGTCCCCTTGGGAGAGATATTCCATATTGCGGATCGTCTGCGCCTGAATGAAGTCATGCGTTGTCTTGTGCCGCTGGCGTTCGAACTTGCCCAGCAATTCGTCAGCATCCGAACCAGAGTAAATCCGCTCAAGCTTCTCGCATAGATTGACCGCATCATGGATGCCGCTGTTCATGCCGAAGCCGCCGATGGGATTGTTCAAATGCGCCGCATCGCCAATGATGATGACCCGGTCATGGACGAATTTCTTGGCGACCCTTTGATGGACGCGGTAAATTGTCCGGTGTTTGGTTTCCACGCCGGCTCCATTGCCAATGAGTCGGTCAAAGACTTCGGACTTATGAGTGTCAGAGGTCAGGAATGCATCGCTTTGCTCTTCGGTCGCCGGAACCAGCACGCGCCATAGTTTCGGGACCCGCAACAGCACCAGCCATTCCTTGGGATCAGAGACGTAGTTGACGTAGCTGAGATTGGGGATTGTCTCCTCAATCGGTTCCTCAGTGCTGAAGCACAGGAACTTTTCAGGATAGGTGAAGCCGATAAAATCGGTTTCCAGCCATTTGCGAATGATGCTGTTCGAACCATCTGCGCCAATCAGATAATCGGCCTCGATTTTGATGATCGATTCCGGCGCTTCTGCATAGACTTCCACACCGCCGCTGTTTTGGTGGAAACCAACCACGCGGTGATTGAACAGAACTTGCGCCTTCTCGCTATTCTCTAGTTCAGAGGAAAGCATGGAGGAAAGGTGATATTGCTCACACTGAATCCGGAACGGGAATTTGGTCCGATCCGAAATTTCACTGAGGTCAAAGTCGATGACCTCGCCCGTCTTGCGCTCGCGAAAGTGAAAAATGGGCGCTTTCAGTCCCTTGTCGATCAGTTTTTGAGTGATGCCCAGTTCGTCAAGCATCTCCAATGTCGGCGGATGGAAGGTTGAGGCGCGCAAATCCTGAGCATTGCTGCCACCTGCCTCCAGCAAGACAACATCGATGCCTTTTTGCGCAAGATAATAGGCAGTAACCGCGCCAACTGGCCCGGCTCCGGCAATTACAATTTGGGTTTTCAATTGCTTCATTGCGCAGTGCCTTAGAAACTCGAAACGTTCATCGTGGAGATGCTTTTAAGTCGATATTTGGGGTATTACTGGCCGCCCGGAAGCATTGTCCGCACAGCGATTAGCTATCCTAAAGAGCCGCTAACAAGGCGTTTGGGATTACCGCATCGTCATAAGTGAAGCTTACCAGCCCGGTTCGCACAATTGTCAAAGAGGCGGAAGGAACCACGTAAACCCGCTGTCCGCCAAATCCGTCGAAGAAGATCACATCATCGGCCAGATATGGCTGTGTATGGATGACCGCCGGCATGGGGGCAGGAGAATATTGGCGCTGCGCTGTCCACTCTTTGCCCAGCCAGATGTGTGCAGCGTAATTCGGATTGGCTGCAGAGGGGGCAAGAATTGCCTCAAGGCTTTGGGCTGAGATGACCTGTTTGTCGCCAGCCTTGCCTTGCTGGCGCAGCAATTCGCCGACCCGCGCCCAATCGCGGCCTGTCGCAAACAATCCTGCGAAATAGTGCGGGGAGCCGCCTTCGCGGTCGAGCCACATTTTCGCTGCGCCATTACCAAGAGGGCACCAGATGCGGGATTGGAAATAGTCGATATAGCCCGTTTTGCCGGCTTGTTTGAGCGCTTTGTCGAGCGCATATCCGGCGATCTGACTGTTTGAATTGAGATACCAAAATTGCTGGCCCGCCGGACCTTGCGATGGCGTGGCAAGCGCGACGGCATTGATGTC